>CAYGSG010000058.1:0-17701 GCA_964352615.1 uncultured Phycisphaeraceae bacterium | reverse complement strand
TCATCGCGATCATCGCGCTGCTCATCGGCATCCTCCTGCCCGCTCTGGGCAAGGCCCGCCGGGCCGGGCAGAAGACCGTCAGCCTTGCCAACATCCGTTCCAACAGCATCATCCACGCCAACTACGTCAACACCTACCAAGAAGACCTCGTCAACCCGTTCGCGGCAGGCCACCGCATCCGCAACTCCAACTCCTGGCTCTGGGTCAAGGGCATGGAGGGCCGGCGCGGCTGGACGTACACCAGAGGTGGCGTTGAGCCCTACGGCTTCCACTGGCTCGCCCACACCATGTACAACGACGACGCGACGACCTCCCGGCTCAACACCATCTACGCCCCGGGCGACAAGGCCCTGATCGACTTCCTCACCGACAACGAGGATGCCAACGCCCAGACCAACTTCGAGTGGATCTTCCCGACTTCCTACTGGTACCCGCCGGTGTTCTACCAGTCCGAGGACAAGTTCGCTGGCACGACACGCAGGCCCTCGACCTCGGGCAGTGACTACGATATTGATCGCCACCAGCTCGCCGAGGTGCTCTGGCCGTCGCGCAAGGTGCTGCTCTTTGAGTCCAAGGACTACGCCAACCCGGACCAGCCCATGTGGTTCGAGCGGGATGCCAAGCCGGTCATCGCGATGATGGACGGCAGCGCCAGCAGCGCCGACATGAGTGAGATCACGAGCGCCTCGGTCGACAACCCGCCGCTTCAGGGCGGCAACATTCTCTCGCCCAGCGGCACCTTTGGTTCCGGCGGGGTTTCAGAAGTTGTCATGCGCGGCTACGACTACTCGTCACTCCAGGGCTTCAAGTGGGAGTACGACGGGCCTGCCTACTTCTGGGCCACACGCAACGGCGTGCGGGGTGCCGACCTGCCGTAAGCGCCTTGCTGCTTGGTAAAACGTCGAATGCCTCGGTTCGCAGGCTGCTACGCTCACGCCCATGCTTGTCGCCGAGAGCCGACCACGCACGCTGAAATGGATCCACGCCGGGCCTTTGCTCTATGGCGACTGGGGCACCAGCCGGCTGTACGTGCTGGGCCTCGCATTCCTTTACACCGCTCACGCGAGCGTGGTCTATCTGGCCGCGATCGGTCTGCTGATGATCGCGGTCAGCTGGGCGTACACGGTCGTCTGCCGGAGCTTCCCCGACGGCGGAGGCGTTTACACCGCAGGCCGTGAGATTCACCCCGTACTGGGGGTCGTCGGCGCGACGCTGCTGCTCAGCGGGTACATCATGACCGCAGCGATCAGCGTGATCGAGGCGTTCCACTACTTCGGCGCATCGGATTCATGGATATTGCCGCTGGGCATCGTCTCGGTGGTGCTCATCGGGGCCATCAACTGGCTCGGGGCCAAGTCCGCAGGCCGGTTTGCCCTCGTCATCGCGCTGCTCGCTCTTGTGCTGTCGGCGGTGCTCGCTGCGTTGTGTCTGCCGTTCTTCAAGGTCGGGCTTCAGACCTTCTCGCTCGAGTTCTTCTCCACGGCCCCCCCAGCCGAAATCTGGGTGAGCTTCACCAAGATCTGCCTGGCGCTCGCGGGCGTCGAGGCCGTCGCCAACATGACCGGGCTGATGAAGCAGCCGGTGGGCAAAGAAGCCAAACGAACCATCTGGCCCGTGACCATCGAGGTGGTCGCGCTCAACATGGTCTTCGGGATCGCGCTGGCCGGACTGGCCTACACGGTCAACGGCGTCGCGCTCGCCGATCAGCACGTTGCCCATGTGCATGTACTTGAAGAACTCGAAGCCCAGGTCGCGGCGGGCACCGTCACCGCCGACCAGCTCCACATCGTCGAGGAAGAAGTCGAGCACTACACCAACGCCGCGATGAAAGTCGTCGCCGAGCAGAGCGGTGCCCACTTCTTCGGTGAAGCAGGAGGCCGTTACTTCGGAATCGCCGCCGGCATCACCTTCGGCCTGCTCCTGCTCAGCGCGACCAACACCGCGATCATGGCGACGGTTTCTGTTCTCTTCGCAATGGCTCGCGACCGTGAATTGCCTCGCCCGCTCAGCAAGCTCAACTACTCGGGCGTGCCGTGGGTGGGCCTGATCGTCGCCGTGGTGGTCCCCATCGGCGTGATCGCGATCGAGCAGGACGTGACCGTGCTCGCCAAGCTGTATGTGCTGGGCGTGTGCGGCGCGATCTCGACCACCATGCTCTCGTGCGCGCTCAACAAGAACCTCAAGGCCAGCAAGCTTGAGCGCAGCGGGCTCTGGTTCCTGGCAGCCCTGCTGCTCGCGATTACCGTCACCATCGGGCTTACCGAGTGGATCTCAACCGCGTTCAGCGGCGGGCTCGTCGCAACGGTGCTGATCTTCCGAGCCATCAGCTCGCGCCGACAGCCGGCCCCCGAACCACTGCCCGAACCCGTGCAGGGCTGGCTGGCGACGATGCGAGACAGCGAGGTCGCCATCGACCCGGCCAAGCCCAAGATCATGCTCGCCGCAAGAGGCCGCTACCAGGCCGAGTTCGCGGTAGACACGGCTCGCCGACGCAACGCCACGCTCTTTGCCGTGTTCGTGCGCACGCTGCGCGTGATGGACGTCGGCCCTGGCGGTAACCCTCGCATCGAGGACGACCACGACGCGCAGATCGCTCTGGGCACCACCGCGGTGCTGGCCAAGCAAGCGGGCGTCGACTTTTTCCCGATCTACGTTGTCTCGGGCGAGATCGCTGAGCAACTCGTGGACTTCACCGTCACCTACGGCTGCGACACGCTCATCATGGGCAAGACCCGGCGATCGTTGTTCGCTCGCAAGCTCGAAGGCGATGTGATCTCAACAGTGGCAAGCCTGCTTCCCGACGGCGTTTCGCTGGTAACCCGTTCGGCCGCGACGCCGCACGTGCCCTCGGCTCTTTCCAACGATGACTAGCGACACAGCCAACCAGAACGCGGCCGATGATGCCTGGCCCGTAGAGCAGCCAGCCATCGCCCCACCGAGCGCGCACGGCCGAGACCAAGAAACTGATCCGCACGCGGCGCTGTTCGAGGGGCTCACCGAGCCGCAGGCACAAGCTGTGGCGCACACCGACGGGCCGCTCTTGATCATCGCCGCAGCGGGCTCGGGCAAGACACGAACGCTGACTCGGCGGATCGCCCGGCTCATCGCCGACGGCGTGCCGCCCTGGCAGATCATGGCGCTCACGTTCACCAACAAGGCCGCCACCGAGATGCGTGAGCGTGCCCTCACGCTGCTCGACAACGTGCCGTGGAGGTCCAGGGGGCTGACCGTTACGACGTTCCACTCGCTTTGCGCACGGCTGCTCCGCCGATACGGCGAGGTCGCCCAAGCCGACGGCCACCCTCTGCCCGTCCGCGGCGACTTCACGATCTTCAATTCAAACGACCAAGTCGCGCTGGTCAAACGGGTCATCGTCGGAGCAGACCTGTCCACGACCAACTGGCCGCCGCGCAGCGTGCTCTCGGCGATCAGTGCCGAGAAAAACAAGCTGATGACCGCCGAGAAGTTCGCGGCCAGCGCGCACGACTTCTATTCACGGACGATCGCACGTCTCTTCACCGGCTACCAGGACGCGTTGCACAAGGCCAACGCGGTCGACTTTGATGACCTGCTCGTGATGACCGCTTCGATGCTCCAGCAGAGCGCGATGGTCCGCGCCGAGTGCCAAGACCGCTGGCGGTACCTGATGATCGACGAATACCAGGACACCAACCACGCGCAGTTCGTGATCGCGTCGCTGCTCGCCGGCGACGAGACGCCCGATCGCAAGCCCAACATCACCGTGGTTGGCGACCCCGACCAGGCGATCTATTCTTGGCGCGGCGCGGACATCGCCAACATCCTTGAGTTCGAGGAGAACTACCCGTCGGCGCAGGTCATTACACTCGGCGAGAACTTCCGCTCGACCGAGCCCATTCTCGCCGTCGCCGACACGCTCATCCGCAAGAACACGCACCGCAAGCACAAGGACCTGTTCACGTCCAAGCCCGGCGGGCTGCCGATCCAGGTGCACCGCTGCCGAGATGAACGCCACGAATCCGAACTTGTCATCGACTGGTTCCGCGCGCTCGCCGAGGGCGATCCCGCTGCGGTCGGTGACGGCGGCAAACCCGAGCGTTGGCGTGACATGGCGGTGTTCTATCGCACCAACGCGCTAAGCCGATCGATCGAGGACGCGCTGCGCGCCGAGGGAATCCCGTACACCGTCGCCCGCGGCACCGCCTTCTACGACCGCGAAGAAGTCCGCAACGCCCTTGCATACCTGCGGGTCGTCGCGAACCCGGCAGACGATGTTTCGCTCAACCGCATCGTTAACGTACCGCCCAGAGGCCTCGGCAAGACCAGCCTCGAACGGCTCAGTGCGCACGCCGAGCAGGCCGGGGTGCCGCTCTACCAAGTGCTGGGCTCCGCCGACACCATCGCGGGTGTGAGCGCTCGAGCCGCGGGAGCAGCCAAGGGCTTTGTGCAGATGGCCGAGGACTGGACAGGCAGCGGCTCGTTCATGGGGGCCAGCGTTAGCACCTCGCTTGCCGAACTTGTTCGACGCGTGATCGAGGACTCGGGATTGCGCAAGATGTACCAGTCGCAGGCTGCAGTCGCCAAGACCGAGTCGGAGGCCGATCGCGTCGATAACCTGGACGAACTGGTGAACTCGGCAGCCACATTCGAGGAGGACTACGACGCCGACGCTGACCCGGTCACGTTTGTCGCGCCCGAATCGGGCGAAGTAGAGTCAACATCCGCCAGCCCGGCCCCGCCGATGCTCTCGCTGCTCCGCGCTTACCTTGAACGCGTGGCCCTGGTCGCCGACGCCGACGCGGTCGATCCATCGCAGGGCGCTGTCACGCTGATGACGTTGCACGCAGCCAAGGGTCTGGAGTTCGGGGCCGCAGCGATCATCGGGCTCGAAGAGGGCCTGCTCCCCCACTCGCGTGCCGCGGCGAGCCCCATTGAGACCGAAGAAGAACGCAGGCTGTGCTTCGTCGGCATGACCCGCGCGATGCGCCATCTGCTCATGACATCCGCATCACGCCGCAGCCAACGGGGTGTCTCTGAACGAACCATGGCCAGCCGGTTCCTCGAAGAACTCGGCACCGAGCACGTCGTGCGGACCGACTCCACTGAATTCGGCTTCGACCCCGGCTCCGACGAAGCGCCCACGCATCAGCTATCTGCCAAGGACCGATCGAGCGCGCTCACGGAGGCCAAACAGCTTTATCCCGTCGGGTCCAAGGTTCGCCATCCTCGCTTCGGGGTCGGCACGGTCGAGGCCATCGAAGGCGGCGCCAGCGTGCGGGCCAAGGTCAAATTCCGCGAGACAGGCACCAAGACCCTCGTGCTTGAGTACGCACGGCTCGAGCCCCTAAGGTAAACCAACGATGCCTCAGCCGTCGCTTGATTCCGCTGCGGGCAGCCACATCGCGCGAAGCATACGAACACCGAAGACAATCACCGCGATCATCGCGCCGATGACCGCTCCGCGTACACCCCAGCCAACCACCCTGCTCGACGAGCTACCAGAATTGCCCTCGGCGAGTTCATGGCCCTTGGCGAATGCCGACGACTCGGCCATCCCTACCAGCACGCCAGTGGTCTCAGCCAGGTCGGGCTCTCGGCAGTACGCCACGAGTTGCACCACACCGTGCGAGCCCACCATGCCCTCGGTCAGCACGAGCACCTCGCCATCGAACGAGGCGAGCCCCGCGCGGAGACTGAACCGAGCCAATTCGCCGGTGGTTGCATCGCCGCCCAGCGACTCGATGAGCGAACGTGCCGCCTCGTAGCCCGCGATTTCGCCCTGCGTAGTGGTCACCACGATTCGCGGCAGCGCACCAGGCTCGCTTCGAGCCCAGCAGGCAGCGACCTCTGCCGCGCCTGGCCCCTGGCGAAGATCCGCGCGAATGGCATCGAGCGCCGCACCTTGCACACGAGTCCAGCCACCCGGAGGGACTGCCGACCAACCGATCGCATCGATCGTGAACCGCTGCTGACCAAACGACGTTGGCGCCAACGCCAGCAACATCGCAAGCGAAATGAGTCTTGCTAACAACGTCACGCCGGGCGCACCCCTCGATAGAGCTGCTGAACTCGGTCGGCCTCGAGCTTGCGGACCTGATCGAGCACCGGCTTTGGAATCCGCCACGCCTGCTGATCGAGGGTGACGTTCGAGCAGTGCTCAGTCAGACAGCGGTAGAGCATCTTGAACGCATCCCTCGGCTGGTGGACTTGCGCGAGCGATTCCACGATGTCCTGCCGGCTCACATCCGCCTCGAACAGATCCTGAAGCGCTACCGGCTCGCTTCCCTCGGCAACGCACGCCCCGAGTCTCGCATCGCACAGGTCGTACAGCATCGGCCCGGTCCAGCTCAGCCGTTCGACCAGGTTCTGCTTGTCGAGCCGTACCTCCTGAAAGAACGAACTCGACTCGCGGAAGATCGCGTGCCGAAGCTCGATGGGCAACAGCATCTTGAAGCCCACGCCATCTTGCTGAAGGAACTTGTTGTTGAGCAGCGGCCAGACAGCGGCCTTCATGCGATCGGCGTCGCCGTTGATGAGCGTCGGCTCGTCGAGGCGGTCGATCAGCACGAGCAGCCCCGGGCAGCCCGCCGCACGGAGCACACCCCGAAACCGGTCGAACAAGGCGTACCGCTGATCGTCCGCAGAAGTAAGCGGCAGCACAGCGGCGCTTCGATCGCCCTCGGGCAGCTTGGCGAGGCTTGCCGAGTACGAACGCTCGCCGCGACGGAGCGAGCGCAACTGTTTGCGAAGCCTGCGCGCGAGGCCCAGACGAATCAAACGATCCCAGGCCTGCGTCTTGAGGAGCACCATCGCGTAAAGGCCCGCAAGCACACCCAGCGCCCACCACCGCCACGGCTCAGCCGACTCCGGCTGGTTCATGAGCGACCATGCAATGAACCCCGCAGCCGGCAGCCACCCGAGCCACTGGGCCATCGACCAGAGCAGCGCGGACCGCGTGGGCATGATGCGAAGCGCACGCTTGAGCGCCGATGTGCGCTCGTTCGCCTGGGTCGAACGGTCGTACACCGCTTGCAGAAGCAGCAGATCGCGCTTGGCTCCCGCATCGAGCCGAGCAGGATGCCTGGCGATGACCGGGTCGATCCCGTCGCCATCAGCACCTGCCCCGCCGAGCAACCGGTCCACGAGCCCGGTTACGCCGATCGAGAGCACCGCGTCCATGTGGTCCACGAGGCGAATCTTCTTGAGCGATTCAAGCGGGTTGGCCTTGCCAGCGACCTCGTGCATGCGGTCGAGAAAAGAATTCCAGTCGTCGTACGCGATCAGGAAAACGCGGTTATCGCCGCCAGCTTCGTTGACCTGGCGGACGCGCTCAGCGATCTGCATGCGGATCGCCGTCTTTCCGCTGCCCTTCTCGCCGAACACGACCGATGTCGATGGTCGCTCGATGGCCCCAACGATCTTCGCGAAGTCAGAGTGCTGGGCTGTAGGCGCTGATCGGCCCTCTTGCGACCGCAGAGCCATCCGAGCGAAGACCGCGTCGTGGCGCGCTTCTTCGCCCTGGAACGGGTTCTCTTCGATTTTCCAGTGCGCGAAGAAATCAGTGAGGTTCATGGCGGCGGTGCCCCTGCCCCGTAGGCTGGTGGTTGGTTGAGGTCAGTGGTCGACGCGCTCGCCGAGCATCGGCGCGAGTTCGTCAAGCGCCTTGGCCAGCGCGAGCGGGGTCTTGGCCTCGGTGTTGAGCCGGAGCAGCGGCTCGGTGTTGCTCTTGCGGATGTTCGCCCACCAGCCCTCGCTATCGAAGCAGTCGATCGTCACGCCGTCGAGTTCGTCCAGTTCGCCCCGGTCGAAGAACGTCTCTCGCACCATCGCGAGCGCCTCGTCCTTGTCCTCGATCTCGAAGTTGATCTCGCCGGACTGCGCGTAGCGCCTCGCCGGATCGATCATCTTGCTCATCGGCCCATCAAATTGTGCGTAGGCCGACAGCACCGTGGCCATCGCGATGACGCCTGAGTCCGCGTTGAAGTTATCGCGAAAATAGAAGTGCCCGGACAACTCGCCGCCGAACACGCCTTTGTGATCCGCGAGCGCCTGCTTCATAAAGACGTGCCCGACCCTGCCCTTGACCGGCACCCCGCCCGCCGCGCGGATGTCTTCCTCGACCGCCTTGGTCGAACGCAGGTCGTACACGATCGCCGAGCCAGGATTATCACGCAAGAACCACTTGGCGAGCACCGCTGTCAGGTGGTCACACCCGACGATCGCGCCCTTCTCATCGACGATCACGCACCGGTCTGCGTCACCGTCGTAGCACACACCAAAGTCGGCCTCGTGCTTGAGCACGCCGTCGATGGTCTGCTGCACGTTCGAAGCGACCAGCGGGTTGGGCTCGTGCACGAATTCGCCCGTGTGGTTCTTGAAGTTGATCTCGATGATTTCGAGGCCCTCGATGGCGCTGCCGTTCTTGCCATAGATCTTCGGCACAGCGGTCCCCGCCATGCCGTTGGAGGCATCGATGACGATCTTGATCTTGCGGTCGCCGATGTCAAGAAAGCTGCGGACGTGGTCGATGTAAGCGTCCCACAGGTCCCGCTGCTCGCTTCGGCCCGTTGCGGGGGGCGCGCCCTTGTCGACCATCGCCGCGAACTTGCGGATCTCGCCCAGCCCCGTCGCCTCGCCCACGGGCTTGGCCAGCCGCTTAGAAATCTTGAACCCGTTGTAGTTGGGCGGGTTGTGGCTGGCGGTGACCTCGATCCCGCCGGCGCAATCGAGGTGGTTCACCGCAAAGTAGATAAATGGCGTATCGACCATGCCCACGTCGATCACATCGCCGCCGTGCGCATTGATGCCGTCGATCAGCTTGCCCGCGAGCGTCGGGCTGCTCGTGCGCATGTCCCGCCCAACGACGACGTTGCGCATCATCGGGGTCGTGTGGCCGCTGGTCTCGGCCTCGCTCAACAAGAACCGACTCGCGCCGTAGCCGATCTGCCACGCCATCTGATCGGTCAGCAGATCGGGATAGGTGCCCCGCACGTCGTACGCCTTAAAGACTCGTCCCAGCATGAAGTATCGCCTGTCTGATTCGTGTTCTTGAAGCTAGAAACCCGCGGATGGAAAGCCTGCGATAGCCCCCGCGCGGTTGAGCGCTCATCGTAGCGGGCGGGCTGGCCCGAGGCCTCAAGAGCCCCGGATCACCGTCGGTTCGAGCCCCGCCGGGAACGCCGCCAAAAAAGCCCGCCCGTACCCCGCTGTCACGATCCGTGGGTCCAGCACCACCACCCGCCCGCGGTCGTCCGCCGAGCGGATCAACCGGCCGATGCCCTGCTTGAAGCGGATCACCGCCCGTGGCAGCGAGTCCTCGCGAAACGGGTCGCCACCTCGGTCGCGGATGCGCTCCAGCCTTGCCTCGGTAAGCGGCCTGCCGGGCGGCTCGAAAGGCAGCCGCGTGATGATTACGTTCCGCAGGCCCTGGCCCTGCACATCCACGCCCTGCCAGAAGCTCGCAGCCCCGAGCAGCACCGAGCGCGGGTTTTCACGGAACCGCTCCAGAAGTTCACCTCTTGGGACCCGCCGGCCTTGCACCAGCATCGGCATGCCCAGGCTTTCCAGCGGCGCTTCGAGCAGGTCCGCGACCCGGTACAGCAGCGCGTAACTCGTAAACAGCACAAACGCCCCGCCATCGGTCTCACCCACATGTTCAAGCACGCGGCTCACCAACTCGTTGTCGTAGAGGCGCTGCGCCTCGTCGTCGCCGTATCGGCCGGGGGCGGGCATCGAGCGATCGATGAAAACCTCCATCTGCCTTGCAAGATCAAAGGGCGACCCAAGCTGAAGTGTCTGCGCCCCCTCTGCGCCAACTCGGCTCAGAATGTGCGTGAACCCCGCCTCGCGGTGCTCCATCGGCTCATCTTCACCCGCACTGCGCGTCGCCAGCGTCGCGCTGGTCAGCACCGTGCTGTGGTCCGCCTCAAACAGCTCTTTGCGCAGCATCGGAGCCACGTCCACCGGTGACGACGCCAGCGTCACCCGCCGGCCAAAGCCCCGGCTGCTCGACCTCGGCTCCGCATCCACCCAGTACACGAACCCACCGTCCGCCTGCGTCACTAGAAACTCAACACCATCGGCAATCGCAGCCGCCCGCTCTGCGTACGCGTTTAACTCGTACCGGTCCGCTTCCTCATGCACGCACTCCCGCAGGCCCCGCAGCGCCAAAGTGAGGTCACTCATCGCGCCGCTCAACAGGTCCTCGACCGCGTCAGCCTGCCGCACCCTGCCGTTGACGAGTTTGCCTCGGTCCAGCAGGTCGACGAGCGCCGCGAAGAACTCGTCGCTCAGCACCTGTGCTTGCGATACCCGCTCGATGACCGCGTCCACAAGGGGCGCCCCCGCATCACTCGTCCGCAGATTGGCCAAAAAACCCTTTCGGGTCCGGGACTGGTACAGCGCGTTGAGCATGTGGTTCACCCGACCCTCGGAGACACTCACCCCAAAGTGGTCCGCGGCCACGTCCTCGACCTGGTGCGCCTCATCGAGGATCACATGCTGGTAATCCGGCAAGAACCCCGCGCCCTGGGACCGCAGCGCCAGATCGCTAAAGAACAGCGCGTGGTTGCACACCAGCACATCCGCCTGCTCCATCGCCCTGCGGGCCTGCTGATAGAAACAGCGGTCGTACGTCGGGCACCGACGGCCCATGCAGTTGTGCGCATCCGACTGCACCCGGTCCCAGATGCCCGCACGCTCGAGCACGGGCAGCGTCGCGAGCGTGCCATCGTTTGTTTCGTACGCCCAGTCCTCGATCGCGTGCAACGAACGACGGCTGGCGTGATCGGGGAACAGGCTCTCCTGCCGACTGCTCGCAAGGCCGAGTCGGCGAAGACTGATGTAGTTGCCACGCCCCTTGACAAGCACCGTTTTGACGCTTCGGCTGTCCTCTCGTTCCATCACGCGGGCCAGCGCCGGCAGGTCCTTTCGCATGAGCTGTTCTTGCAGCGCGATCGTGTGCGTCGAAACAACTACCCGCTCGCCACGCTCGATCGCACGCCTCAGCGCCGGCACCAGGTACGCGTAGCTCTTGCCCGTCCCGGTCCCCGCCTCGACCAACAAGTGCGTGCGTTCTTCCATCGCTCGCTCGACCGCCTCGGCCATGCGTACCTGCTCGGCCCGCGCCTCGTAACCTTCACCAATCGCCGACGCGATCGGGCCGCCATCGCCCAGCCAATGCGAGACCGAAGCGCTCATGCCGGCTTTCCAGCAGCAGGACCGGTGACCCCGAGCGGCGCGCGCTTGGGCTCGCCATCGAGCCTCGGGTACATCTTGGGTGTCGCTCGCAGCTTCTCCAGAACCACTAACCGGCCGGTGGGCGTCTCAACGATTCCCGCCGGCGCCGCGTGCAGCATGTGCAGCGCCTTCTTCGCCTCAGCCAACTCCTCCTGGGCCTGCGCGCCCTTCACCAGCACCACCAACCCGCCATCTTTCGCAAACGGCACGCACAACTCCGCAGCCACCGCCACACGACCGACCGCTCGGCTCGTCACCACATCAAACCGTCCCCGCAGGGCAGGTTCAGTTATCTGATGCCCCAACCGCTCGGCTCTACCGCGCAGCACCGAAGCATTCGACAGCCCGAGCGAAGCGATCGCGTGTTCCAGAAAGTCGCACTTCTTGCCCGTCGCTTCGAGCATTGTGAAGCGGTCGGTTGGCCGCACGATCGCCAGCGGCAGCGCGGGGAGCCCGCCGCCCGAACCGATGTCCAGCACATCGAGCGGGCCATCCACCGATTCCAGCACACTCATCAGCGTCAGAGCGTCGAAAACGTGCCGAGTCCACAACTCCGCCGGGTCTCGCACGCCCGTCAGGTTCGTGCGGGTATTGGCATCAACCAGTAACGCGATAAACCCGGCGAGCCGGCCGACGTCCTCGGGTTCAAGCTCGATTCCGACTTGTGCGCACAGCGCCGCAAACTCGGGGGGCGGGGCGTGCGGCTCAGCGTCGGGTGTGCTCATGGTGGGCATCGTATTCAAACGACGAGCGGATGGGCAGCGAGGGCCGGCGCATCGCGATGTTGACCTGCAAGCCGGTCATGATCCAGCACGTCAGGAGGCTCGATCCGCCGTAGCTCACAAAGGGCAGCGTGATCCCGATGATGGGCAGCAGGCCCAGATTCATCCCCACGTTGACGATCGCCTGACCCGCGATGAACGCGCTGAGCCCCACCGCCACCAGTCGGCCAAACGGGTCCTTGGACCAAGCCGCGGTGAGCAGCGCACCCGCGATCCAGCCAAAGTAGCCCATCAGCAAAAAGACCGACCCCAGCACACCGAATCGGCACATAAGCACCGCCGGGATCATGTCGTTGTGCGCCTCGGGAAGCCGATTGAACCGCACCAACGCCCTCGTTTGTTCATCGCTCTGGCCCCAAAGACCGCCCGCACCGATCAGACGCTGGGCCGTGAAGCTCTGAAAGTTCTCATCCTGCCCGCCCGAGCGGTCGCCCTGGAACTGGCGGACCATCGCCACAATCCGTTCACGCTGGTAGTCGTGCAGCAGGGGCCAGCACACGGGAGCCATCGCAAGACCAATCGCCGCAAGCAGAAGCAGGTGCCTGAGCTTTGCGCCCGCAGCGATCAGCATCGCCACCAATGCTGGCCCGAACAGCGAGGCCGTGCCCAGATCAGGCTGCAGCACAATCAGACCGACGGGCACCGCAGTGAGCGCGAACAGCTTGATGATGCCCACGAACCTTCGGTGCTCATCGGTGCGTTTCATCAGCGTGGCCATGAGCAGCACAAACGCGATCTTGCCGAGTTCCGATGGCTGGGCATTGAACCCGGGCAGCTTGATCCACGCGCGTGTGCCGTTGATCGGTGACACGATCGCCTCGGGCACGCCCGGCAGCAGCAGCAGGATCAGCAGTCCCATCGCCACCGCCGCAAGCACCCACGACAGCGCCGACAGCCATCGCAGATGGGGCAGCGCCGCCGTGGCCCCTGCGATGAGCCCAACGCCAAGGAATACCAACTGCTTGAACGCCTGTGGCGTGAGCTGCGTCAGCGCGTGGGCCTCGGAAGCACTCGCCAGATCGATCCCATAGATGCCAAGCGCACTCAGCATGGCCGCCGCCAGCACGCACAGCCATGCCGGGTGCGCCCAGCGGAGGCCTGAACGCACGCTGCGAGCCTCCGATCGTGTGCCCGTGATGACCCATCGCCAGCCCAGGCTCACAGGTAGCCCTCGGCGCGCAGAGCGCGGACGATCTGATTCAGCAGCCCACCCGCAGCACGACCGCCGCTGCCACCCTGTTCCAATAGCACACAGATCGCGTGCGTCGGTGCGCGGTTCTCAGGCCCAGCCAGCGCCACCATCCAGGCGTGGTCACGCTCGATCTGGTTGCCTGCATCATCCCGAAGTTCAACCGTGGCGGTGCCGGTTTTGCCGAGCACTTTGGTCCCGGGCGTGTTAAAGATCGGGTCTCGGCCTGCTGGGAATCGGATGGCGTACGCCGTGCCGTGCTGCTCGTCGTTGGTTACACGTTCGAGGCCTTGCAGCGCGTGTGTGATGGCCAGCCGGTCCATACCAGCATCCGATACCTCTGGCGGCGAGCCATCGACGATCAACCGTGGCTTGATGCGCACCCCGAGCCTGGCGAGCGTCGAGTACGCCGAGGCCGCGTGCATCGGCGTCCAGTCGACCGGTCCCTGACCGATGCCCATCAAGATGGCATCCGATGTGCCAAGATTCATGCCCGGCGCGCCGATACGCCCATCGTGCTCGAACCCGACCCCGAACCCGAACCGCTCGCCCAATCCGAACGCGCGGTACGTCTTATCCAGCGTTTCAACGCCCATTCGCCGGCCGAGCGTGTAGAAGAAAATGTTGCACGAAACGCCCAGCGCTTGAACGTCGTTGGGTTCCTCGCCGAGCACCGCGTCGTGCGTCGCAAACCCGAACCTGTCTCGATAGATCCAGCAGCGGTAGATGTCGTTGCGTCCGGGAATCAGGTGACCTTGGCATGAGATCCGCTCGCCCAGCTTGTAGTTGCCATAGGTCACCGCCCCGCAGAGCACCAATGCCTTGGCGATCGAGCCCGGTGCGTACGCAGCCCCGGTCGCGCGATTGAACAGCGGCCGGTCTGGATCATCCAGAACCGCTTGCGGGTCTTGCGTGAGCGCGACACGGTCGATCGAGGGCGTGGAGACCATCGCGAGCACATCGCCGGTGGCTATGTCGATCACGACCGCGGCGCCCTGTAGCGGCGTGCCCAACTCGAGCCCATCGTTGTTGTGCCAAGGCTGCACCGTCGCGAGCCCTGTTCCAGGTTCCATCAGCGCGCGCACGCGTGCCTGCAGCATGATGTCGAGCGTGAGCTGCACGTCCCGGCCGGCATCGGGCATGACGGTCTCGCGCGAGCCGGTATCGAGCCGCTCGATCGAAACACCCCGCAGCCCTCGAAGCTGGTTCTCGTGCGCGTACTCGATCCCGCCGCGACCTACCGAATCGGCCGGCCTGTACCGCCCTCGGTCGATCTCCCGTGCACCCAGCGCACGAGTCATCGACGCTTCGCGGAGCCTTGAGTCCGATTCGAGCGCAGCGGCCCGGCGATCGATGTCCTCGCTGTGCGCACCCGGTCGCACCCAGCCCATCGTGTGCGCTGCGACTCCCGTCAGCGGCACGGTCAGCGGCTCGTCCGTGCGGATGGGCAGCGGGTACGCAGAACGATCGACCTCGACCGTCATCTCATCGAACGGGTAGATTCTGTCCGCGGACCTCTGGATGTCCAGTCCCGGGAACGTCGGCACCTCGACATACTCCCCATCGGGCCTGAGCAGCAGCGTGCGCGCCGCCGTCAAGCGGATCAGCTCGAACGCGACCTCGTCAGGAACTTCTTCAACCAGCACGTGGCTCTGGCGTTCTTCAAGCAATTCGACCTCAGCCCTTTGATCGACTTCTGCGAGCATCTCGGCGGTCTGTTGGCGGCCGCGCGCCACCGCGTCGATCATCGCGTTGCGCCGCCTGCGGGCCTCGATGGACCCTCGCAGCCGATCAACCCGATCGAGCGTTCGGCCTGCCCGCTCGCGGATGGCCTCCTCGGTCGTGCCCGTCCGCTCGGCGAGAACAGACCACTGCCTCTCCACATGGTCCTCGAACATCGGCAGCAGCTTGGCGGTCAGGCTGTCGCGCTCAGCGGGCGATAGCAGGCCCCAGGCATCGCGGTGCATGGCGCGCGCGCTGGCCCGGGCCTGCTTGCGGGCCCAATCGCCGGTCAGCACACCAAACTCGACACCGACCGAGTAGCTGGCCCGGTCCCGCGCCAGCACCCGTCCCTTGCGGTCGAGGATTCGGCCTCGCACACTTGGTGTCCAAGTCACCCGGTACAGCCGATCGCGGGCCTCGGCGAGCGACTGCTCGTGGTTGGTGGTGCCCATCCGGACGGACTTGGCCAGCAGCACCCCAGCGCCGACGCTCAGCGCCAGCGCGATGAGCAGCAGCCGGCGGAAGAACATGCTCACGCGAGGCGCTTTGGGCGGGTCGGGTTGCTTGCGTTTGGGCCTTGGCATCGGTGGAGTGGAGGGTGGCTCCCGATACTAACGATCGGCGATGGCCCATCGCTCCCCGCCACAATTCAGCCCTCGGCCGATTCCGCCTGTCAGTTGGTCCCGTGGTTGGCTTGGCGTTTGTCACGGGCCAACTCGGCATAGGCGTTATGGCTGTGGATCGACTCGAAGTTCTCCGAGCTGATCGAGTACCAGCGGATGCGGTCCTCGGCGTCCAAAGCCACCGCCAGATCCCGGATGATGTCCTCGACAAACTTGGGGTTCTCGTAGGCTTTCTCCGTGACCCATCGCTCATCGGGCCGCTTCAGCACCGCGAACACGGGGCATGAGGCCGCACCTTCGAGCAAGGTGGCCAACTCCTCGATCCACAGCATGCCCTCGGTGCGGACGGCGGCCTCGATGTGGCAGCGCTGGTTGTGCGCGCCGTAGCTGGAGATCTCCTTCGAGCACGGGCACAAGCTCGTCGCAGGCGCCTTGACCGAGAGGACCATGTCGGCGGCCTTGCCGTCGGCGGTGCACTCAAACCGGACCTGGTAGTCCATCAGACCGGGCTTGCCCGTGACCGGCGCTGGCTTCTTGATAAAGTAGGTAAACTCGGCCTCGAAGTGGGCTTCCTCTGCGTCGAGCCGATCGCGGATCGCCTCGGTCAGATGCGGGATGTCCTCGGGCGAGATGGGCTCGCTGGTGTGCTTGTTGAGCACCTCCAGAAAGCGGCTCATGTGTGTGCCCTTCTTGTAGTGAGGAAGGGCGACGTACATGTTGATCTTGGCAACGGTGGTCTGCGTGCCGCCGTCCTGAGTTCGAAGCCGAACCGGGAACGTCACGTCTTTGACGCCGACCTTGTCGATCGCAACTTGGCGGTCGTCGGTGCTGCCCTGAACGTCCGGCAGCGTGGCTGTCTTGTCGTGATTGGATGCTGCGTTGGTCATTTCGTAGCTCTTTTCTCGCTCGCCAATACGCTCGTTCGGGTTTGTCACAGGGCCTACGCAGCCGCTTTCGCTGTTTGTTCCACCGTGGATTCGACGAGGGCCACACCCGCTGGCAGTCCCATGAACAAGCCCGCTGCCCAATCGAGCCCGAGCATGGCCGATGGCCCGAGCAGATGCCCCTTATTGGCCGCGTTGAGGGCTCCGTCCGAGCCGTACAGAATCAGGCCTGCGATCGGACCCAAAACAGCCAGCAGGCAGAATCCGATGGCGAGAACGGGCTCGCCCGGCGACTCGCCCACAAACGACGAGATGTACGCGCCCGCTCCGCCCGCAGCGACTCCGGCCATGACCGCAGCGAAGATCGCCTGGCCTTTGATCGGGTCCATATTAACAAGGTGCGCCACCACGCCGCCCGCGATGAGCGATGCAGCAAGACCCACCCAGGTGCTCGGCGCGCGCATGGCCGAGGCCAGCGAGTCGCCCGAGCCCAGCTTGGCCGAGCGGTCGTTCGAGCATTTGAGCATCGCGATCAGCAGCCCCGCCGCGAGCACCCCGCACAGCAGGCCCTCGATAGCGAGGGTGATCCATGGAGCGCCCTCGGTCTGGGAGCGGATCAGGTTGGGCACATCGGCTGACCTGTACGCCGCCCACGCAAGCACATAGCCAACCGCCCAGGTCGCCAAGCGGTAGCCGACGATTCTGGAAGCGATCAGCCCGCAGACGCCTGCGATCGCAAACACGCCGACCAACGCCCCCAAGCCCATGACGGGCGAGGTGTTGACGAGCAGCGAGGCATCCGGCCCGCCGTCCGGGCTGCGCAGCATGCCCACAAGAGCCCCGGCGATCGGGCCGAGCACGAAAATCGCCAGCAGGCCAGGGGCCCACCGGAGGGCAGCGGTCAGCATGGTGGGTTCCTTGGCCATCGGTTCGCCATCAGGGTACGCCCCGCGATGCCGGGCATCCTGCCCCGGCTAGCGGAGCAGGGCGAGCATCCGGGCGATGCGGTCGCGAATGGGCGGGTGCGATGAGAACACACTGCTTCGGTCGAGCCTGGCTCGAGCGGACTTGATGAGCGGGTTAACGATGAACATGTGGGCGGTGCCCCGATTGGCAGCCTCGACCAGCGGCTCAGGATCCTGCGTGAGATGGTTGAGGGCTCTCGCCATAGCGCCCGGGTCACGGGTGAGTTCGACAGCGCCCGCATCGGCGAGGTACTCCCGCTTTCGGCTGTAAGCCATCTGGAGGAACCTCGCCCCGAGCGGCGCCACCACCGCCAGCAAC
>CAYGSG010000057.1:0-18655 GCA_964352615.1 uncultured Phycisphaeraceae bacterium | reverse complement strand
CTACGCCCCCAGAGCGCACCCCCCGCGCTCGGGGGCGGTTTTTATAGCGAGGCTTGACCCGCTTGGGGGCAAATCGGAGACGGCCCGATGCCTGTTGACCGGTGCGTGTGCCATGAAATCTCGTTCGCTGCGCTCAAGGCCGAAGCCGAGCGTCAGGGGCCCAACGCGAGCATCGAATCGCTTGCAAAGGCGACCGGCGCCGGGACAGGATGCGGCACGTGCGTTCCGTACTTAAAGCTGATGCTTGAGACCGGCCGAACGAGCTTTGCAGTGCTGCCGATCGTGAGACATGACCCGGACAGTGAATGAGACTGGACGGCAGGACCAGGCAACCGAACGACTAACGAAACACCGGAAGACACAGGCTGCAAGCCTGTGCCACCAAAGAGCCAATGCGGGCTTGTGCCGCTAAGGAGCCGACGCAAGCCAGTGCCGCTCAGATACAAAAACAGCCGGGCGATCAAGCCCGGCTGCGTGTGTCGATGCGGTTGTAGGCCGTGAGCGTCAGGACACAGGCTACAAGCCTGTGCCACCGAAGAGTCGTTTAGTGCTCCGCGTGCTCGGCGCTCTGCGTCATGGTGACATCGCGCAGTTCGACCTGTGGCACACCGATGGGCTCGCCCGGCTCAGCGCCCAGCGCCTCGGCGGCATCGGCTGCTTCGGCGAGCATCGCCTCGTGGCTGTCGTACTCGTCAACTGGCGGTTCGGCGAGCTTCTTGACGCGCACGTCCTGGTGGATGATGAAGCCGGTACCCGCAGGGATGAGGTGGCCCAGCAGCACGTTCTCCTTCAGACCGATGAGCGTGTCCTCCGCGCCGCGGAGCGCGGCCTCGGTGAGCACCTTGGTGGTCTCCTGGAACGAAGCACCGCTGAGGAACGACTCCGACTGCAACGACGCCTTGGTGATGCCGAGCAGCAGCGTGCGGCCAGTAGCCGGACGCGCCTTGCGACCCTTGGCGCCTTCCTTGCCGTCGGACTCGGCCTTGACGTTGGCTTCCTTCACCTCGTCGCGGGTGTAGAGCGTGTCGCTGACCAGATCGGTATCGCCCGGATCGGAGACACGAACCATGCCGGTGTACTTGAGGTTGGTCTGACGGAAACGGAAGCGGTCGACCACTTCGTGCGGCAGCAGATCGGTATCGCCGGGGTTCTCGACGCGGACCTTGCGGAGCATCTGGCTTAGGATCAGCTCGATGTGCTTGTCGTTGATGGTCACGCCCTGCGCGCGGTACACGTTCTGCACCTCGTCGAGCATGTACGTCCAGAGCGATTCATCGCCCTTGATCTGAAGGATGTCCTTCGGGTTCAGCGGGCCTTCGGTGAGCGGATCGCCCGCGATGACCGCGTCGCCCGTGTGGACAAGCAGCGGCTTGTCGGCGGGGACGTGGTGGTCCTTCTCGATGCCCGACTCGGAGATGACGCGGATGGTCATCTTGCCCTTGCGCTTGTCGGAGTGGATCTCGACGCGGCCAGAGATCTCGGCCATCGCCGAGGGCTCCTTGGGAACGCGCGCCTCGAAAATCTCGGTGACACGCGGCAGACCGCCGACGATGTCCTGCGAGCCCGCGGCGCCGCGAGGCTGCCGCGCGAGCATCTTGCCCGCGACCACGGTCTCGCCGTCGGCGACTTCGATACGCGCCTTGGCGGGCAGGTAGTGGAAGTCGAGAATCTGACCTTCTTCATCAACGATGTTGATCTGCGGGTGCAGCTCGCCCTTGTGCTCCATCATGACGAGGGCGCGCTGACCTCGGCCGGCGTCTTCCTCGCGGACGGTCACGCCGAGCTCGATATCGACGTAGCGGACGATGCCGCCCTTCTCGGCAAGGATGGGCGTGCGGTGCGGGTCCCACTTGACGAGCAGCTCGCCGCGTTTGACAGTCGCGCCTTCCTTGGGATAGAGGAACGCGCCGTAGGGCACCTTGCTCTTCTCAAGCTCGCGGCCCTTCTCGTCGAGAATGGCGACCTCACCGTTGCGTTTGACCGCGACGAGCGCGGCGTTGCCTTCTTCGTCCGCGGAGTGCACCTGGGCGCAGTCGCGGTAGTGGACCTTGCCCGCGTTGGAGGCGCGGTACTCGCTCTCGGCGATGGTGCGGGTACCGATGCCGCCCGTGTGGAAGGTACGCATCGTGAGCTGCGTGCCAGGCTCACCGATGGACTGGGCCGCGATGATGCCGACGGCCAGGCCCTGCTCCACGAGTTGGCCCGTGGACATGTCCATGCCGTAGTCCAGCGCGGAGCACCCGGTGGAACTCTCGCTGGTGAGCGGGCTGCGGACGAGCACGGACTCGATCCCGATAGCCTCGACGCGGGCCGCTGCTTCTTCGCTGACCATCTCGTTGGCCGCGACGATGACCTCGTCCGTGACGGGGTTGACGATCGGGTTGACCGAGACGCGGCCGATGATCTGCTCGCTGAGCGGCACATCGATCTCTTCGCCCTTGTAGATGGCCCGTTTGACGATGCCGCGCTTGGAGCCGCAGTCGTGCTCGCCGATGATGACGGACTGGGCGATGTCGCAGAGCTTGCGGGTGAGGTAGCCCGAGTCAGCGGTCTTGAGAGCCGTATCGGCCAGACCCTTGCGGGCGCCGTGCGTCGAGCTGAAGTACTCGAGGATGTTGAGACCCTCGCGGAAGTTGGCGCGGATGGGCGTCTCGATGATCTCGCCCGAGGGCTTGGCCATCAGGCCACGCATACCGGCGAGCTGCATCATCTGGCTGATGTTGCCGCGCGCACCCGAGTCGCTCATCATGTAGACCGGGTTGAGGTAGAAGTTGCCTTCCTTGTTCTCGATGCTCGTGTAGTCGCCGTTGTCATCCCGGCGGTCGTGCTTGAGCGTCTCGACCAACGCCTTGGTGACCTCTTCGCGGCAGTGCGCCCAGATGTCAAGCAGCTGGTTGTAGCGTTCGCGGGATGTGATGATGCCGCGGTCGTAGTTCTTCTCGACGCGGTCCACTCGCTTCTGCGCAGCGGTGAGAATCTCCTGCTTCGAGTTGGGGATGCGCATGTCCATCACGCCAAACGACAGACCCGCGAGGGTCGCGTTCTTGAAGCCGGTCGTCTTGAGCCGGTCCAGGAAGTCGATCGTCGCGCCGCGGCCTGCGTAGAAGTGCGTGTCATCGATAACGCGAGCACAGCCCTTCTTGCCGAGCGCGCAGTTGTAGAACGGCATGCCGGGATCGAGGATCTCGCTGAAAATCACGCGGCCGATGGTGGTCGTGAGCCTGCGGTTCGCGGGCATCGGCTCGACGCTGCCCCCCTGGCTGTTGACGACCTCGGTGAACGCGGGCAGCCGCACCGCGATCTTCTCGTGCAGGTCGATCTTGCCCTGCGCGTGCGCGAGCAGGGCTTCCTGGCGGTCCTTGAACCGCATGAGTTCGTTGTCGGGGCGGTCGTCGGGGATGCTGGTCGTGAGGAAGTACGCGCCGAGCACGATGTCCTGCGACGCCGAGATGATCGGCTTGCCGTTGGCGGGGCTAAAGACGTTGTGCGTGCTGAGCATGAGCACGTGCGCTTCGGTCTGCGCCTCGACACTCAGCGGCAGGTGGACGGCCATCTGGTCGCCGTCGAAGTCGGCGTTGAAGCCGCCGCAAACCAGCGGGTGAACGCGGATCGCGTTGCCCTCGACCAGCACTGGCTCGAACGCCTGAATGCCCATCCGGTGGAGCGTCGGGGCGCGGTTGAGCAGCACGGGATGCTGGTAAATCACTTCTTCAAGGATGTCCCAGACCTCGGCGTCGCGGCGCTCGAGCATCCGCTTGGCGCTCTTGATCGTGTCCGCGAGGCCGTGCTCCTTGAGCTTCCTGATGATGAACGGCTGGTACAGCTCGAGGGCGATCTTCTTGGGCAGGCCGCACTGCCAGAGCTTGAGCTCAGGCCCGACGACGATGACCGAACGCGCCGAGTAATCGACGCGCTTGCCCAGCAGGTTCTCGCGGAAGCGGCCCTGCTTGCCCTTGATCATGTCGGTCAGCGACTTGAGCGCGCGGTTCGACGAACCGACCACCGGACGCCGGCACCGGCCGTTATCGAACAGCGAGTCAACCGCCTGCTGGAGCATCCGCTTCTCGTTGCGGATGATCACGTCGGGCGCGTTGAGGTCCATCAGCTTCTTGAGCCGGTTGTTGCGGTTGATGATTCGGCGGTAGAGGTCGTTGAGGTCGCTCGTCGCAAAGTTGCCGCTCTCCAGCAGCACCAGCGGGCGCAGGTCCGGCGGGATCACCGGGATCACATCCATCACCAGCCACGCCGCGTCGTTCTCGCTGTGGCGGACGCTCTCGACCAGCTTGAGCCGCTTGGCCAGGTCCTTGGTCTTCTGCTTGCTCCGCGTCTCGCGCAGCTCCTTGCGGATCTGTTCGGCCTCGTCGTCAAGGTTGATCCGTTCGATCAGAGAACGGATCGCTTCGGCGCCCATCAGCGCCTTGAACGCGTTGCCGTATTGGTCGACCGCGGTGCGCCACTCGTCCTCGGTGAGCATCTGCTTGAACTTCAGCTCGGTATCGCCCGGATCGACGACGACGTAGTCCTGGTAGTAGATGACCTTCTCGAGGTCGCTCGTCTTCATGCCAAGCAGCGTGCCGAGCCGGCTCGGCAGGCTCTTGAAGAACCAGATGTGCACGATCGGCGACGCCATGTTGATGTGGCCCATCCGCTTGCGGCGGACCCGGCTGTGCGTCACCTTCACGCCGCAGCGGTCGCAGATGATGCCCTTGTACTTCGTGCCGCGGTACTTGCCGCACGAGCACTCGTAGTCGCGCTCAGGCCCGAAGATCCGCTCGCAGAACAGGCCGTCCTTTTCGGGTCGGTAGGTTCTGTAGTTGATGGTTTCGGGTTTCTTGACCTCGCCGTAAGACCACGCGCGGATGTCGTTGGGCGACGCGAGCGTCACCTTGACAGCACTGAAGTCATTCACACGGTCGTACACGGTTTCAGCCATTGCTTACCTCTTCCCACGATTGGTGCCGGACAGCCCCGGTAGCCAAGCTATTTCCTCGTAATCGCGCGCATGAAGCACACGAGAGAGAACCCAAACAAAATCAGCCCCGTCAGCCCGAGTCCAAGCCTTATTGCCCCAACAGGCAGCCAGACGGGATACACCGTCGAACTCAGAGTCGGCAGTGACATGAAGACCAAAGCCACACTCACGATGAGCAGGAACAATCCCGCCGCACCATTAGTCATCGAAGGCTTTTTGTCTGTCATGACCATCAACTTGATCTCATCCCCATTCAGCAGTCAGTCCAATCTTGATTGCGCCTCACGCAGAATCTCTTCTCGCTCGCGTGCCAATCGCTCACTCTTTTCTCGAAGCTGATCCCATTTGTCATTACGAGTGCCTCGTTTCAATCCGAGATTGTCATGTCGCATAAAGACTCCCGTGAGTGCACCGACCACCGCTCCGACTACTGCGTGCGAGACTAGATCTTGATTCTCGCTTTGTGGCCAGATCAGGTGGACCAATGGGAATGCGATCGCGAACCAAGCGGCACTGCCGAGAACAGACAGGACTGTCTTTCCAGCTTCCGATCGGTTCACGAACTACATCCTTTACAACAGGCTCCCGCTCTCGAGTTCCTTCTTCTCCATCGTGATGTTCATGCCCAGGCCGCGCAGCTCGTTGCAGAGCACATCAAACGCGACGGGCATGCCCGCTTCGAGCTTGTTGTGGCCCTTGACCATCGACTCGTAAATCTTGGTTCGGCCCTCGACATCGTCGCTCTTGACGGTGAGGAGTTCCTGCAGGATGTACGCGGCGCCGTACGCCTCGAGCGCCCAGACTTCCATCTCGCCGAAGCGCTGGCCGCCGGTGCGGGCCTTGCCGCCGAGAGGCTGCTGGGTGATGAGCGAGTACGGCCCGGTGGCACGCGCGTGGATTTTGTCGTCCACGAGGTGGTGCAGCTTGAGCAGGTACATGAAGCCGACGGAGGTCCGCTGGTGGAACTTCTCGCCGGTTCGGCCGTCCATGAGCTGGATCTTGCCGCCCTTGGGCATCCGGGCCAGCAGCTCGCGCGGCTGAGGGTAGGTGCCCTTCTCCTCGTACTCGGCAAGGCGACGGCGCACGTCCACGTTGGCTTCCTCGATCGCGTCGTGGATCTCCTGCTCGGTCGCGCCGTCGAACACGGGCGTGACGGCTTGGAAGCCGAGCACCTGCGCGGCCCACCCGAGGTGGAGCTCGAGGATCTGCCCGACGTTCATGCGGCTGGGTACGCCCAGCGGGTTGAGCATGACATCGACGGGCGTGCCGTCTTCCATGAACGGCATGTCCTCTTCGGGCACGATGCGGGCGACGACGCCCTTGTTGCCGTGTCGGCCTGCAAACTTGTCGCCGACGCTGAGCTGACGCTTGGTGGCCAGATAGACCTTGACCATTTCGAGCACGCCGCTTGGCAGTTCGTCGCCGCGCTTCATGTGCGCGACCTTGCGCTGCTTCTCCGACTCGACGGCTTCGACGCGTGGCCAGTACTGCCCGTGCACCACCGCGGCCTGCTCGCGGGCTTCCGCCGAACCCTTGACCCACTTGAGGTTGAAGGTCTGGATCTGCTCGAGCACGACCTCGCGGATATCCGACTGAGCGACCTTCTGGCGGGTCATGGGGTCGACCATCTCGGAGCCGGTGATCTCGTTGATCGTGCCGATGAGTTCGCGGAACAGCGCGATGGCGCGGTCGTCCATCGACAGCTCGAAGGCATCGATCTGCACCTTGAGCTGCTTCTTCTGGTCCTCGTTCATGTGCATCCGGCGGCTGAACTTCCGCGCGGCGACCACCACACCCGAGCCGCCCGCGGGCACCTCGAGCGAGTCGTTCTTCACGTCTTCGCCGGCGCGACCGAAGATCGCGTGCAGCAGCTTCTCTTCGGGCGTCAGCTCGGTCTTGCTCTTGGGGCTGACCTTGCCCACGAGAATGTCGCCCGGGCCAACGTGCGCCCCGACGCGGATGATCCCGCTTTCGTCGAGGTTGCTGAGCATGCGCTCGCTGACGTTGGGGATGTCGCGGGTGAATTCCTCGCGGCCGAGCTTGGTCTCGCGGATCTCCACATCGTACGAATCGATATGGATGCTCGTGAACGTGTCGTCCTTGACGAGGCGTTCGTTGATGACGATCGCGTCCTCGAAGTTGTTGCCGTCGTAGGTGTTGAACGCGACCAGCACGTTCTTGCCGATGGCCAGCTCGCCATCAACGGTGCTCGCGCCGTCGGCAATCACGTCGCCTTCCTTGACCATATCGCCGGGTCGAACCCGTGCCTTCTGGTTGAGGCAGGTGCGCTCGTTGAGGCCCTGGAACTTGCGGAGGTTGTACTCGTCGGCGTTGTCGATGACGATGCGCTCGCCGTCGACGTAGGTGACCTCGCCGCCGCGCTTGGCCTTGACGACCATGCCGCTGTTGGTGCCGATCGCCGTCTCCATGCCGGTCGCCACGCAGGGCGGATCGACCTTGATGAGCGGCACCGCCTGACGCTGCATGTTCGAACCCATGAGCGCGCGGTTGGCGTCGTCGTGCTCAAGGAACGGGATAAGCGCCGCCGAGATGCCGACGATCTGCTTGGGGCTGATGTCGAGGTAGTCGACCTCGCCCGGCTTGACCTCGGCAAGATCGCCATCGATGCGCGCCAGAACGGTGTCGCGCCAGGTGCCGTCGGCGTTGACCGAGTCGGCGGGCGCGAGCACGAGGCGTGCTTCTTCATCGGCGCGAAGCTGAACGACCTCATCGGTCACCTTGCCGTTTTTTACGACGCGGTACGACGTGCGCAAGAAGCCGTACTCATCGACATCGCTGAAGATGCCCAGCGAGCAGATGAGGCCGATGTTGGTGCCCTCGGGCGTCTCGATCGGGCACACCCGGCCGTAGTGGCTGATGTGAACGTCGCGCACTTCAAAGCCCGCGCGTTTGCGGTTGAGACCGCCCGGCCCGAGCGCCGAAAGACGCCGCTCGTGCACGAGCGTGCTCAGCGGGTTGGTCTGGTCGACGACCTGACTCAGCTCGCTGCGACCAAAGAAGAAATCGATCGCGCTGCTGATGCTCTTGGAGTTCACCAGGTCCGCGATCTTCGTGACCTCTTCGGGGTCCTTGACGCTCATTCGCTCCTGGACCGTGCGCCGCAGCTTGAGGAAACCCTTGCGGAGCTCCTCGACCGCGAGCTCATCGAGCGTGCGCAGACGGCGGTTACCGAGGTGGTCGATGTCGTCGATGGTCGCGACGGGCTGACCCGTGGCGGCGTCCGAGCGGTTGCTGCGGAGGTCGAGCACGTACTGCACCACGCGCAGGAAGTCCTCGGCGGACAAGAACATCTGGTCCTCGGGCGCATCGAGTCCGAACTTGCGGTTCAGACGGAAGCGGCCGACCTTGCCGAGCCGGTACCGGTTGGCGTCGTAGAACTTCTCGACGAACAACTGCTTGGCCTTCTCGACCTGCGGCGGGTTGCCGGGGCGGAGCTTGGTGTAGACCTTGAGCATCGCCGCGTCGTACTCGCTCTCGACCTCGAACTGGTCGAGGCGTTCCTCGGCGACCGTGTTGAGGATGAGCGCATCCGACGGGTTCTGCACCACGCGGACCTTCTTGAGGTTCGATGCGATGATGGCCTCGACACCCGTCTCGCCGAGCTGACGCCCAACGTGGACCAGCTCTTCGCCGGTCTCGGTGTCGATGATCGTCGCCGCAGCCCAGTCCTCGGGGCGAAGCTTGGCAACGGCCACATCGCTCACCTCGTAGAACAGGCTGATGATGGCGTCGGTCGAAGCGACGGATTCATCGAGGCATCGCAGGAAGGTCGTCGCGGCGAGCTTGGTCGACTGGTCGATCCGCATCGCCAGGACATCTTTCTTGGTGACTTCGAGCTCGATCCACGAGCCGCGCTCGGGGATCACACGCGCCGAATGCAACGGCCTATCGCCCTCACTGCTGAGGATCGAAAGGTCGGCACCGGGCGAGCGGTGGAGCTGGCTGACGATCACGCGTTCGGCGCCGTTGACGATAAACTCGCCGCCGCCCATCATGATCGGGAACTCGCCGAGGTAGATGTCTTCCTCGGGGAGGTCGGGGTGGTGCTCGCGCCCGAGCCTGAGCCTGAGGCGGAACGGCATGCCGTAGGTGAGGCGCAACTCTCGACACTCGTCGGGTGTGTAACGCGGCGGATCGAGTTCGTACGATATGTACTCGAGGTGCATCGTCCCGTCGTAGCTCTCGATCGGGAAAATCTCCCGCAAGAGCGACTCGAGGCCGAACTCCGTGTTGCGGCTGTCCGCTTTCTGCTCCACCTGCAAGAACCGGTCGTAGCCGGCCTGCTGGAGGATGGTCAGATTTGGAATGTCCATCACGTCGCCGCGCTTCACAAAGCTGCGCACCGTCCGCTCACGCGATCCGTGTCTCGCCATGGAGCCCCTCAACTTGACTGTGCCGACGTTCGCCGCGACCCAACCGAGCGAACAAACACCGGTCACCAGCTAGGTTACGCTTGATCCGTCAGTACCGTCGTGATCTGTGGAGAATCACTGACTGTAGCCAACCTCAATGCGTCACTGCTCACCGAAGATTCAAAAACAATGGATAACCCCTGCAAACAAGCTCTGGGGTGCAAAGAAACCCCTCCCAAATATGGGAAGGGGCTCTCCGCGACTCCGTTCGAGCCCTTGCAGGCTCGAATTACTTGATCTCGACGTCGGCGCCGACCTCGCCGAACTTCGCCTTGAGCTCCTCGGCCTCCTCTTTCGAGACGCCTTCCTTGAGCGTCGAGGGGACGTTGTCGACCATGTCCTTGGCCTCCTTGAGGCCGAGGCCCGTCAGCTCGCGGACGATCTTGATGACCTTGATCTTTTCGCCCTGTGACTTGAGGATGACGTCGAACTCGGTCTGCTCCTCGACTGCCGCAGCGCCGTCGCCGGCCGCCGCCGCCATCATCACACCGCCGCCCGCCGCAGCCTCGATGCCGTAGGCGTCCTTCATGTAGTCGCCCAGGTCCACGGCCTGCTTGAGGGTCAGCTCGGCGAGCTTGTCGCCCAGGCTCTTGATCGCTGAGTCGAACTCTTTGACTGCTTCATCGCTCATGGTGTTCCAACCTTTACTTGCTGCCAAACTCACCCGAGAGGGACCGAACCATTCGGCGCTTTACCCCGGAAAAAGCCGGGCCAGTCGGGTGTCGTTGCCTCGTTCATCGCCCCGCTGCTCGCTGCATGGGGCGCACAATCCAATCTTGCCAGCCAATCGCGCCGATTCGGTCTTACGAAACCTTTGCGATGGACTCGCCCTTTTCGAGCTTGTCCTCGATGGTCTTGACGATGCCCGCGATCTTGGAGCCGGGGCCCTTGATCGCGCCAACCAGCTTGCGGGCCGGGCTCACCACGAGCGTGACGACATTGGCGATCGCCTCGTCACGCGTCGGGTACTTGCTCAGCGCCTCGACGCCGGCCTCACCCTCGAAGAGCAGGCCATCGAGCACCGCGCCCTTGAGCTGAATGTCCGGGTACTTCTTGACCAGGGCGACGATCTCGCGGGCCACATCGACCACGGACTCAGCGCCGTACGTCAGCGTGCTCGAACCCTCGAGCAGCGGCGCGAGCGATTCGAGGCCCGTGCCCTCGAACGCCTTCTTGGCCAGCGCGTTTCGGATCACCGTGATACGGATGTCCTTGGCGAGCAGCCCAGCCCGGATTTCGTTGGTGTCGTTCGCGCCGATGCCCCGGATGGAGATCAGCAGCGCATCATCGACGCCTTCAAGCCGCGACTCGTAGTCGCGGATCAGCATGCCTTTGACCAGCTTTGACATCGCTGCGTCCTCCCGGCCTCAATGGCCGAACCGACCTGCCTGGTATCAGGCGGTCGCCGCCTCGGCGGTTTCGTAATACACCTGAACGCCGGGAGTCATGGTCCCGCTCAGACAGATCTTCTTGACGTACACACCCCGCAGCGAGGAAGGCTTGGCCTTCTCGATGGTCTGCACGAAGAACTCGAGGTTCTCCAGCAGGTCGGGGTTGGGGAAGCTCATCTTGCCGATCACGCCGTGGATGTTCCCGCCCTTGTCGGTGCGGTACTCCAGCTTGCCCGCTGCGAACTCTTGCACAGCCTTGACGACTTCGGTGGTGACCGTGCCGTTCTTGGGGCTGGGCATCAGCCCCTTGGGCCCGAGCACCCGGCCGAGCTTGCTGATGACCCGCATCATGTCCGGGCTGGTGACCGCGACATCGAAGTCGAAGAAACCGCCCTCGATCTCGCTGACCAGGTCCTCGCCGCCGGCCTTGACAGCACCCGCAGCCAGCGCCTCGCGGGCCACGTCCGGCTGGCAGAACGCCACGACCCGCTTGGCCTTGCCGATGCCTTTGGGCAGCGAAACCGAGCCACGGATCATCTGGTCCGCCTGCTTCACATCAACGCCCAGGTGCATCACGACGTTGACCGTCTGATCGAACTTGGGGCCTTTGAACTGCTTGAGTGCTGCGATCGCCTGGGCGGCGGGCAGAGCCGCCTCCACCGCGAGCTTCTCGTTCATTCTCGCACGCTTGTTGAGCTTTGTCATCGTTCAGCCCTCCACCGCAATGCCCATGGAACGGGCCTGGCCTTCGATGATCCGCATCGCCGCTTCGATCGTGGTCGCGTTGAGGTCCTCGAACTTCTCCTCAGCGATCTTGCGAACGTGGTCGCGGTTGATCTTGCCGACGATGTTCTGCGGCTCGCCCGAGGCCTTCTCAAGCCCGGCCGCCTCCTTGATGAGCACCGAGGCCGGGCTCGACTTGATGAGCATCTCGAACGAGCGGTCGCTGTAGACCGTCACGATCACGCCCACGAGCTTGCCGTTGAGGTGGCCCGTCTGGGCGTTGAACTGCTGGATGAACTGGCCCGGGTTGACGCCGTTGGCACCCAGCACCGGCCCGATCGGCGGAGCCGGCGTCGCCGTGCCACCGGGGGCCATCATCTTGAACGATTTGACTACTTCACGCTTGGCCATCGATCTCCACCTCCCACCGCCCTCGGGCCTTTGCCCATTCCCCGCCGCGGCCAAGCACACGGGGAGGTCGGTGGTTCTATCGGTTCACGTTGTTCGCCCAGCCGAGCCATCGGCCGAGAGCCCCCAAATGAGGGCCCCAAGTCTAGGCCTGCCCGAGCCGTGGATTCAAGGCCGGGGACGGGCGGCGGTACTGGTGGCATACCCACGCGACCAAGGGCAAGCGCGGCGATGGGGTAGGGGGCATCTTCGCTCCCTCTCCCCGCCGAGGGAGAGGGAAGCTGCCAAGCAGCAGGGTGAGGGGGGTGAAGGAGCAGGAAATGGCAAAGAACGCCCTTGAACCGGACCCGCCGCGTCGGGTAGTCTCTCCGCTCACCCCGCCACCCAAGTTAGGAAACAGCGATGAAGATGACGACCGCGATGATCGCGATGTGCCTCGCACCGACCGCCACGGCCCAGACCTGCGATCCTGCCACGCTCTTTGGGCCAGACCAACGGGTCGGGGCAGACTCTGCGCCGCGCGGCGTGGCGTTGGGAGATCTCGATGGCGACGGGATTCCAGACATGGTTGTGGCGAACTGCTTTGCGAACAACATCAGTGTCCGGGAGGGTCTTGGTGACGGCACGTTCGGATCTCGGGACCGCTTCAACATGGGCGATTGCCCCCAGGGCATTGAGTTAGGCGACTTCAACGGCGACGGCATTCTCGATGTGGCGGTAGCAAACACTGGGAGCTTCAGCGTTCCTGGCACTGAGATCAGCGTTCGCCGAGGCCGGGGCGATGGCACGTTCAATCCCGAGCAACGCTTCGCAGTCGGCGACGGTCCACGGGATCTCGCTCTCGGCGACATCAACAACGACGGCTTCGTCGACATCGCTGTGGCTAACAGGGCTACTGGCGATGTGAGCGTGCTGCTGGGCCTCGGGGATGGCACCTTTGAGCCTGAACGGCGCGTGGGCGTGTTTGGCGATCAGCCTGAGCCGCAAGGCATCGCGATTGGAGACATCGACAACGACGGCAACTTGGACCTTGCTGTGACAGATTTCGATCTTCAAGAAGTGACGGTGCTGCTTGGGCAGGGCGATGGCACATTCATGCTTTGGGTAAACCTGTTCGTGGGAGCTGGGCCTACTGGCGTGTCGCTCGGTGATCTCAACGGCGATGGCGACCTGGACATGGTTGTTGGAAACGAAAGCAGTGCCGACATCAGTGTGCTATTGGGCCTAGGCAATGGCAACTTCGACCCCGAGCAGCGATACAGCGCTGGCAATCCGTGGGACGTAGCGCTTGGTGATCTCAATGACGATGGAGTGCTCGACATAGCCGCTGCCAATTTCTTCAACGGCGACGCGAGCGTGCTGCTGGGACTCGGCGACGGCACTTTCGCACCTGAGAACCGCTTCGACACAGGCACCTTCTCAACCAGCGTAGCAATAAGTGATCTGAATGCCGACGGCTTGCTTGATCTGGCAGTGACCAACCAGAGCACCAACGACGTGAGCATTCTGCTGAACCAGTGCAACGCTACGCCCTGCCCCGGCGACATCGCCGACGACTTCGGCACGCTCACCGGCGGCGACGGCATGGTCAGCTTCGGCGACTTCCTCGCTCTGCTCGGATTGATCGGGCCGTGCCCCGGCGGCACGCCCGGATGCACGGGCGACATCGCCGACGACTTCGGCACGCTCAATGGCGGTGACACAATGGTCAGCTTCGGCGACTTCCTCGCGCTGCTCGGGCTCATCGGGCCGTGCCCGTGAGAAGGGGCAATAGGGAATAGGCAATGGGGAATGGGGGAGAGAGGAAGAATCCTCACCCATACACCGGCTATGCCGGCCCTCTCCCACGTGGCGCGGGAGAGGGAGGAAGAAAGGCAACCCCTGCTGGGCACGCCCGCAGTGCCCCACCCGGATGCCTGCCTTACTGCCTTCTCCCCCATCGGTGCTGAGGGCTTTTACCGGGCCATCGCTCGCGCTTCGGGCTCTTTTTCATCGAGTTTGTGGTTTGTGGCTGGCTGGCCATGCGGTATTCTGTGCAGCACAGGCAGAGGCCCGGCGGTACCTGTCTCTGGTGGAGCGCGATGTATGCGTCCACACACCCCACTGCCGTCCCCGTAACCGGAGAGATCGCTCATGAAGCTTCCCAATCGCGCTGTTCTTCTGTCCCTCGCAGCCGGCGGGCTCTGGACGCAGGCCGCTTTGGCAGCGGATATCAACGTCCCCGCGGACTTCGCGACCATCCAGGCCGCGATCAACGCGGCGGCCCCGGCCGGCGACAGCATCATCGTCGCTCCGGGCACCTACGCCGAGAGCCTCGACTTCCTGGGCAAGTCCATCGCGCTCTCCAGCAGCGGCGGCAGCGGCTCGACCACGATCAACGGCTCGGGCGGCGTGACCTCAACGGTGACCATCATCGGCTCGGGCGTGGATACCTCGCTCTCCGGGTTCACCATCATCGCCGGTCCCGGGCAGGCCGACCCGTTCGATGGCCTGCTCACCAGCGGCGGCGGGCTGTTCATCCAGGACTCCACGGTTGACATCGACGAGTGCATCATCCGCGACGGCAACACGACCGGGCGCGGCGGCGGGGCGCACTTCATCGACTCCGCCATCACCGTCGACAACTCGACCTTCACCAACAACGTCGCCGATCCGGCCAACCTCAACGGCGCACGCGGCGGCGGCGTGGCGATCTCGGGCATCATCGGCACGCCCAACGTCACCTTCTCGAACACGACGTTCTCGAACAACTCGACCGGCAACAGCGGCGGCGGCGTCGCCATCAACTCCGCCTCGGCCGACTTCAACACCTGCACGTTCACCAGCAACAACGCCGACCTTGACGGCGGGGCCATCCAGGTGCTCGTCGCTGACATTCAGGTCGACGGCTGCACGTTCAACGGCAACACCTCCATCGAAGGCGGCGCGATCCACTTCAACACCGACGGCACCGGCTCGGTCACCAACTCCGATTTCGATGGCAACTCCTCGCTCGCCGGCGACACACGCGGCGCCTCCATCTACGCCCTTGGCACCGCCTTCACCGATCCGATGGGCGAGATCATCATCAGCGATTGCAACTTCACCAACAACATCGCCAACGGCGCTGCGGGCCGAGCGGGCGGCATCTACCTGACCCAGGGCACCACCACGGGCAACGCCGTGGCGACTGTCACCAATTGTGACTTTGATTCCAACTCGGCCACCCAGCACGCGGGTGCGGTGTACGTCCTTTTCACGCAGGATGTCGTCTTCGACGGCTGCACGTTCAACGCCAACACCGCCGACGTCGATGGCGGTGCGGTCTACTTCTCCTCCGGCGGCGGCGGACTCTTCACGGGCTGCACCTTCACCAACAACATTGCAAACGACGACGGGGGCGCACTCGCCACGCTCCGTGGGGTCGGCACGATCGAGAATTCCATCTTCGACGGCAACTCCTCGTTCGACGATGGCGGCAACATCGGCTCCTTCTCTTCGACCGCCGGCCCGAGCGAAATGGTCTTCAACAACGTCAGCATCCTCAACGGGTTCTCCATCGATGCGGGCGGCGGGCTCTACAACCTACGCGGCAACCTCATCATGGACGGCTGCACCATCAGCGGCAACGAGTCCATCCGCTCCGTCGGTCTGGGTGTCTTTGCTTCCACGTCCGGCCCATCCATCGTCACCATCACCAACACAACCATCAGCGGCAACATCGCCCAGCAAGAAGGCGCGGGCCTGCGCGTCAGTGGTACCGATACCGTCGTCAACGCCGACCGAGTCATCATCGACAACAACGAGTCCGCGTTCGAGTCAGGAGGCATCGTCGCTACCGGCGGCACGCTCAACCTTACCAACTCGCTCGTAACCAACAACGACGGCGTCGGGTTCGGTGGATCGGCGGTCACCATCAGCGGAACGGCGATCGTCAACATCACCAACTCCACGCTCTACGGCAACATCAACCCCGATGCCTCAGCCGCTGTCTCCCTCGACGGCACACTCGAAGTCGCCAACTCCATCTTCTGGAACAACGACGGTGCCACCTTCACTGACCTTGTCATGGCCACCGTCTCGCACTCCATCATCGAGGGCGGCTTCGCGGGCACCAACAACCTCAACACCGACCCCCTGCTCACCTCGCCCGGCACCGGTGACTACACCCTCTCGGCGGCCTCACCCGCTATCGATGCAGGCGACAACGCTCCCATCGCGGCCTTCGCCTTCGACCTCGCGGGCGATGCCCGCAGGCTCGACGACCCTGCCACCGCCGACACCGGCACCGGCGGCTCGCCGCTCGTCGATATGGGCGCGTACGAGTTCCAGCCCACCGCTGTGCCCTGCCCCGGCGACATCGCTGACGACAACGGCACGCCCGGTGCCGACGGCCAGGTCAGCTTCGGCGACTTCCTGGCTTCGCTTGGTCTGCTCGGCCCCTGCGGTCCGGCAACGTCTAACCCTGATTGCACCGGCGACAACGCCGACGACAACGGCACGCCCGGCGGCGACGGTCAGGTCAGCTTCGGCGACTTCCTGTTCCTCCTCGGCGTTCTGGGTCCCTGCCCGTAAGACTTCGCCGGTGTCCTGACATCCAGAGCCCCGTCCCGTTGGGTCGGGGCTCTTTCATGCGCGCAGTTTCCTTGGGTATATCGCTCGCAACAAAAAGCCCCCGCGAGCGGGGGCCGAGAGAGAGCTTCGTTCGACACGCGCATCGTGCGCGATGCCTGTTGTGCAGCTTGATGTTCTACCGGTCAATCGCGTGGTACCACGAGTCCACCACCCGGCTGTTGAGCCCGAACCGGGCGGCCTCACCGATTGCCTGACGCGCCCCTTGGCGGTCGCCCGCCGACTGGCGCAACACCCCCACCGCGAGCCAGCCGCGGGCCGAGCACTGACGATCCGCTGTGCGCTGCGCGTTCTCGATCAGCTTGCCGAGCCTCGGGCCTTCGAGGATCCGGTCGTCGAAAACCCGTACCGCAAGCGTGGGCTCTTCTTCGTACGCCCGTTCGAGCAGCCGAAGCCCGTCGTTCATGTGGTCGGTTTCGAGGTACACGATCGCCAGACCCCGCCGAGCCGCCGCCACGTTGCTGCGATGCGAGATCGACTGCTCGTACAGCCGGATCGCCGTGTGCCAGTCGCCCGCTGCGTGCGCACGCTCGGCGTCCTCAATCAGGCTCCGCGCATCGCGCCCGTAGCTCGAATCGTCGCGGCCGTACCGGTACGGATCCTCGCGTTCGACCACAACCGTGCGCTCGATGACCTGCGGCTGCACGTACACCCGCTGCTGAACAACCGGCGGCGGGCAGGGAGCGATTGTGTTGACGTACACCGGCGTCCGAGACTGGTACCGCGAGGCGTAGCCAGGCGTGATGATCGAGTAGCCGGTCGAGGGCAGCACCGTGGTGTGCTGGTAGTAGGTGTTGCTGCGGTACTGCCGCGTGCCGATCCCGTGCGACGAGAAGAAGCCCGGCTTGCTGTACGTGCGCACGCCCGAACGATGAGACGAGTAGCCGCGGTCGTACACCACCGTGCCGTGGTGGCCCGAGATGGTGCGGTACCCTGGGCGGTCGTAATGGTGGTAGCCGTCGTGGTAGCCAGCGCCGATGGAGATGCTGACTTGGCCCGAAGCCGGGGCCGCGATGCCCGCCGCCGCGATCACGCCTAGCGCGATCAACGTTGCCCGTGCCACCCCGCCTCGACGCGAAGTGCGTTCATCCGAGTGCTTGCTGGTTGCCGACATGGCCCGACTCCTGTTCCGTTCTTGGTGCCCCCGGGCCGCTGTGCGCCCGGCCAGGCTCTTTCAATCAACTGTTTATACAACACCAAGCGGCCCGCGATTCCAGGAAAACCACCCGTTCTTACGGCTCTGGGCTGATTTCAGCCCTCACACCCCGAACAACCCTGCGGATTGTGGCCCAGCCAAGGGCCTCCGCCGCCCGCCCAAGGCCGGTATCGTGCCCGCCATGCCGCTCCTCCCCCGCTTACCCGACGCTCCCTCCAAGCTGCTGGTCCCCTCTCTGCTGGCCGTAGCGATGGCCGCTGGCACCCTCCCCGGCTGCACACGCACGCTCGGGCTGGTCGGTGCCTCGGGCGGGAGCCTCCGCGCCACCAGCCAGACCACCGGCAACACCCTCAGCCCGAGCCTCACCACCATCGCCTACATCGATCGCGGCGAGGGCGAGGCCGACGTCTACCTCACCGACCTTACCTCCGCTCAACTGAGCGAAGACACCCCGATCGACGAACTCGCCGGCTCGGTCGTCCACATCAAGCTCTTCCTCAAGCCCAACGCGGGCCAGACCCCCATCGAGCAGACCGCCACCTCCGCGGTCGTTCGCCATCTCGTGCTCGCCAACGGCGCGATCGGCATCTACGGCGGCGGCGGGTTCGTCTTTCAGCGCGGCAAAGCTGGCGACCGCGCCGTCGGAGGCTCGCTCGCCGACGCTTCCATGAAGCTCGTGCGTTCGACGCCCGACTTTGCCGACCAGCTCGGCGCAGCGCTCCTTAGCGGCAGCTTCAGCGCCCGCCTCGACACCGAGACCGCCGAGTCCATCGAGGCCCTGCTCATCGACGCCGAGAGCTACACGCAGCGCGTCGAACCCGTCTTCGCCGAGACCGCCCTTGCGGACGAGCCGCGATGAGGGGGCGTGAGGGAGCGCGGGCTGGAAGAATTTCTCCACAGAGAACACCTTCTTTCGAGCCCGGGGCGGAAGCCCTGGATCTCTTTTCCGGCTAGCCGAGGG
>CAYGSG010000056.1:0-18755 GCA_964352615.1 uncultured Phycisphaeraceae bacterium | reverse complement strand
CCCCTATCAAGGGCACAATATCAGAAGTTCCATAAACTGGACCGGGGATACCAGATCTACCCCCACCAACTGTTCCATAGCTGCCACCACCTGCCGCCGCTGAAAATGCAGTATTTGTTGCAGTCGATAATGAACCGCCGCCAGGGCCAAAACCAGCCGACCTGGGAGTTATCCCTCTGCCTCCCTTAAATCCCCCTGGACCGCCTTCTGGATTCAAAGGATCTGCATTCGAATTATCTTTCCCGTTCAGATTTACACTTCCGTTGATGACTACATCCCCGCTGACCAGCCAGACCACGGGCGCGCCAGAGGGATGATTGGCGAAGCGCACTGTCACACCCGAGGGGATGTTGACGGATGAGAACTTGTAGACGACGGCCCACTTCTCGGCGTCGTAGATGCCGTTGCCGTTGCCCGCATCTTCCCAGTTGCCGGTGGTGGCAGCGCCGAGGGGGATGGTGATGTTGGAGGTTGGGTTGAAGACGCCATCGGTGCCGAGGTTGTTGGCCGGGATGACGATCTGGGCCTGAGCCGTGGTGATGCAGGAGGCGACTGCGAGCAGCAGGCCGGCACGGAGACGGGTCTGGCGGGGTGGACGGGTCTGGATGGGTGCTTGCATGACGATTTCTCCCTGAGTCCTTGCGATGGCCCGGCGATCGGGCGGTTGTTGGTGGAGGGCTGTTGGCAGCCAGACTAACTTGAATGCGTGGAGACTCCCCCAGCTAGGAAGCGGATTTTGGAGGAAATGGCAGAATTTTTGCGAGTGGAGTTCGAGGACCTTGGGGGCTTTGCCCCACGGAAGACCAAGCACGGCTGAGGACGACCTTCACCACGCTCTACGACTTCAGTTGTGGTTGCAATCGGCGCACCGGCCCCGCATGGATATCTCGTGGGCGGTCAGCTCGAAGCCCTTGGGCAGCAGGTCGGCGAGCCCGCCCGGGCAGCCGGTGATGTCGTACACCTTGCCGCACGCTTCGCAGTGGAAATGGTGGTGGTGCGACTCGGCGGCCTTGGCGGTCTCGTAGCGGTCTGGCTCGCCCGGCACGTGGACGGGGACGATCCGCTGCTCGTCTTCGAGGCGGCGCAGGTTGCGGTATACGGTGGCGATGCCGAGTCCGGGGACGGCGTGCTGGGCGTGCTCGTGGATCTCGGCGGGGCTCATGGGCCGGCCTGAGGCTTTGAACGCCTCCCAGATCGCATCGCGTTGTTGGGTCTGACGGCTCATCCCTCCAGCATAGAACGCCCTATCGTTGCACAGCCCACGCCGGCCCACGCCGGACCTCGCCCACACGCCAAGCGCCCTTGCCCGTGCCCCATCGAGAGCACACGACGGAGCCCGCATGACCGACCTTCGAGTACCGCATAAAGCAGCCGTGCTGGAGCCCAAGGCGGCTCGCTCCAAGCCACAGACCCCGAGCGACCGGTACGGCCTGGCCGACTGGGGCGAGGGCTATTTTTCGGTTTCCGCCGAGGGCACGATCAGAGTCAGTCCCGATGGGTCAGACCAGGGACCGAGCATCGATCTGCACCAACTGATCGAGGGCCTGGCCGATCGAGGGCTGACAACGCCTGTCGTGCTTCGGTTCGGCGAGCTGATGCGTCACCGGCTTCGGCGGATCCGTTCGGCGTTCGATTCGGCGATCGCCAACGAGGGCTTCACGGGCACGTACTCGTGCCTGTACCCGATCAAGGTCAACCAGCAGCGGCATGTGTGCGAAGAGATCCGCGACATCGGCTCCGAGCTTGGCTTCGGGCTTGAGGCCGGCAGCAAGCCGGAGCTTTGGGCGGTGCTCGGCATGACGGGCGACCACCCGGACATGCCCATCGTGTGCAACGGGTTCAAGGACGCGGAGTACGTCGAGACCGTCATCCTTGCGGCCAAGCTTGGCAGGCGGATCGTGCCGGTCGTCGAGCAAGCACGCGAGCTTGAACTCATTGTGCGCGAGGCGGAGCGTTACGGCGTGGAGCCTCGGATCGGTGTGCGCGTCAAGCCCGCGACGCCCGGCGCTGGCCGATGGAGTGCCTCGGGCGGTCAGCGGAGCAAGTTCGGGCTTTCGGCGCCTGAGCTGCTCGAGGCTGTGGAGTTCCTGCGTTCGCGCGGCAAAGAGCACTGGCTGAAGATGATGCACTTCCACATCGGGAGTCAGGTCTGCGACATCCGTCAGATGAAGTCCGCGCTGGGGGAACTCGGCAGGCTGTACGCCGCGGTCAAGCAGATCGCACCCGGGCTTGAATCGCTCAACGTTGGCGGCGGGCTGGGCATCGACTACGACGGGTCGGGCTCGGCGGTCAATTCCAGCGTGAACTACTCGCTGGAGGAGTACGCGGCGGACGTGGTTTGGCGTGTGAAGTCCGCGTGCGACGAGGCGGGCGTGGCGCACCCGAACCTGTTCAGCGAGTCGGGGCGTGCGATGGCCGCGTTCGGCAGCGTGCTGGTGTTCGACATCATGGGCCGAACCGGGCCGGCGCACTCGATCGGACCTATCCCCAAGCTCCGTGAAGCCATCATGAACCAGGGCAAGCGGCCGGCGGCGGTCGAATCGCTGCTGGACTGCGCCGAACGACTCGCATCGAGCCCTCCGGCTGAGATTTACCACGATGCGGTGCAGGCGCGCGACGAGGCGATCAGCCTGTTCAATCTTGGGCACCTGAGCCTGCCGATGCGGGCGGCTTCGGAGCAGTTGTTCTGGGGCATCTGCAAGCAGCTCGTGGTGGTGGCCGACAAGATGCCCGAAGACGAACGGCCCGAGGAGCTGCTCGCGCTGCCCGACCAGCTCTCGGAAATCTACCTCGCCAACTTCAGCATGTTCCAGTCGCTGCCGGATGCCTGGGCGATCGACCAACTCTTTCCGATCGCTCCGATCCATCGGCTCAACGAGGAGCCGACCGTGCGCGCCGTGCTGGGCGATACCACCTGCGACTCGGACGGGCAGATCAGCCGGTTCATCGGCCGAGACCCGACGGGCACCGGCCACAAACGCTCGCTCGAGGTCCACCCGCTGATTCCCGCCGCCGACAACGACCGCGAGTGGGAGCCCTACTACCTCGGCGTGTTCCTGGTCGGTGCGTACCAGGAAACGCTCGGCGATCTGCACAACCTGTTCGGCGATACCCATGCGGTGCATATCACCGCTGAGCCGGACGGCTCGTGGAACATCGACGAGGTCGTCGAGGGCGACACGGTCAAGGAAGTTCTCGAGTACGTCCAGTTCGATGTCGCCCAGCTTCGGCGTTCGATGAGGCGCGAGATCGAGCGTGCGGTGACGGCGGGCAAGCTCGATGCCCGCGAAGGCCGAAGCCTCCAGTCGTTCTATGACAGCGGGCTCGAGGGCTACACCTATTTGGAGTAGGTTCGCCTTGCGGGTCCTCATGGCCCGAAGGCGGCTCAACGTGCGTATCCTGCGGGCATGACCAAGCCCCCCACCACCACCGGCAAGAACTGGACGAAGACCGAACTTCTGGGCCACCTCGTCGAGCATGTGGACCCGGCGTCGTTCGACGCTCGGCCCATCATCGATGGCTACCGCAAGGCGGCGTTTCAGGCCCGCAACACGGCGCGCGCTGCGGACCTCGTTAACGAGATGGCTGCGGACAAGGACTGTGCGATCATCCTGACGCTTGCGGGCTCGCTCGTGTCGGCGGGCATGAAGCGGGCGATCCTCACGCTGATCGAGTGCAACATGGTCGACGCGATCGTGTCCAGCGGCGCGAACATCGTGGACCAGGACTTCTTCGAGGGCCTTGGCTACCGCCACTACGCGGCGCCGGGCTCGCCCGATGCACCGCCGGTCAGCGATGAGACGCTTCGAGAGCTGGCGATCGACCGCATCTACGACACGTACATCGACGAGGACCAGCTTCGCATCTGCGACGACACGATGGCCGAGATCATCGGCACGCTGGAAGCCCGCCCGCACTCAAGCCGTGAGATCATCGACGCGATGGGCGCGCACCTCGCCGAGCATCATGGCGAAGCCGAGTCGATCGTGCTCGAGTGCCACCGCCGGCGCATCCCGATCTTCGTGCCCGCGTTCAGCGACTGCTCGGCGGGCTTTGGTCTGGTGCTCGACGCAGCGGGCCACGCCGAGCCACGGGCATCGGTCGATTCCGGCAAGGACTTCCTCGAACTCACCCGCATCAAGCTGGCCAACCCGCAAACGGGGCTGTTCATGCTCGGCGGCGGCGTGCCCAAGAACTTCGTGCAGGACATCGTCGTGTCGGCCGAGTTGCTCGTCGAGAAGGGGCTTGCATCGCAGTACGGCTTCGAGAGCGAGGATGTGCCCATGCACGCCTACGCCGTGCAGTTGACCGTGGCCGATGCCCGCGACGGGGCGCTGTCGGGCTCGACGCTGCGCGAGGCGTGCAGCTGGGGCAAGGTCGGCACCGCCAAGGAGCAGATGGTGTTCGGCGAGGTCACGAGCTTGCTGCCGCTGATCGTGAGCGATGCCTACCACCGTGGGCAATGGAAGGCACGCAAGGCGCGGAAGATGGCGGACGTTCTGGCGGCAAGCCCGGCTTCCCTCTAGCACTGGGTAGCGGATCGACTAGCCGCAACCGTGAGGGAGCGGAATATATTGTCTATACGCTCCAAGACCGCTCCCTCACGGTCGCGGTTCGTCAGAATCCGATCCGCCAAGGAAACGATCGGCGCATGCACGAATCCCAGCTTCTCCAGCTCATCGCCCAACGCTCAGCAGGCCTCCGAGGCCTGCCGACCGCTCTTGGCATGGTCGAGACCGGGCCGGGCGACGACGCAGCGGTCGTGCGCACAAGCTCGGGCGATGCTCTGCTGATTACGGTGGACCAGCTCGTGGTCGGTCGGCATGTCGAGGCGGATACGCCGATCGACCTGATCGCGCGCAAAGCGGTGGCGCGGAGCGTGAGCGACATCGCGGCGATGGGCGGCGCGGGCGCGTGGGCGCTGGCCACTGGGCTGCTGCCTGCGGACTACGCCAATGCGGACGAGCTGTTCGAGGCGATGGCGAAGTGGGCATCGCACTGGGGCTGCCCGCTGATCGGGGGCGATATCGCCAGGAGCCCGGGTGAACTTTCGCTGACCGTCACCGTCGCGGGCACGATGCTTGGCGGCGCAGCCCCGGTGCTTCGCAGCGGGGCGCGTGCGGGTGACTTGCTGTATGTGACGGGCGAGCTTGGCGGGAGTCTGGCCAGCGGTCGGCACGCGACGTTTGAGCCGAGGCTCCAAGCGGGCCAGCGTGCAGCAGCCTTAGGCGCAAGCGCGATGATCGATATTTCCGACGGGCTGGGGCGGGACGCTGGCCGCGTGGGAAAGGCCTCGGGGTGCAGGCTGGTCATCGATGCGAAGCGGCTGCCGATACACGCCGGCGTGAGCGGCTGGCGGGAGGCCGCGAGCGATGGTGAGGACTATGAGCTCTTGATCGCGGTGCCGCCGGAGCTTGAAGCCGAGGCGGGGAAGGCTGGATGGCTGGGCCCGATCGGGGCTATCGAGCGGGGCGAGCCGGGAGCTGTCATGATGGATGAGCAGGGAGAGGTGCACGATGCAAGCCAGCTCGGATGGGACCATTGAGAGCACCAACGACACAGGCTACAAGCCTGTGCCACCAAGAGGCATAGCCAATCGCAGGCAAGCCTGTGCCACCAGGAATAACCTTGCAGCATGAGACTCCACGCGACGCTCGCAAGCCCGGATGAAACCGCAACTCTCGGCCAAGCGCTTGGCGCGGTGCTTATGCCGGGCGATGTGGTGGCGCTCGAGGGCGAACTCGGCGCAGGCAAGACCACCATCGTGCGGTCGATCGTCGAGGGGCTTGGTGGCAAGGCCAACCACGTGAGCAGCCCGACGTTCACGATCGCGCAGGAGTACACAGCGGGTGCGCATGCCGTGGTCCACATCGATGCCTACCGCCTTGATCCGGATTCAGACGAGCTTGGACCGATGGGGTACGACCGGCTGGACGACGGCGAATCGGTGGTGCTGATCGAATGGCCCGGCAAGCTCGCGGGGCGAGTTGAGTTTTCCGCGACGGTCACGCTCACGCACGCGGGCGAGACCACGCGCGAGATAACGCTCGAACTGCCCGAGGACTGGCAAACGCGCACGGGCATGCTTGCGCTCGAAGCGCTGTGCGAGCCGCCGAGGGTGGACACGGTCTGCCCTGCGACTGGCGAGAGAGTTGCTGCGGACTCGCCGACATGGCCGTTCGTGAATGAGCGTGCGCGGATGGCCGACCTGCACGGCTGGCTGAGCGAGAAATACACGGTGACGCGGCCGATCGAGCAGCGGGACATCGAGCAGGAGTGATGCCCGTTACATGCCGAGCCAGGGTGTCACAGCTTGTTACAAATAAACCTTACGGTTGTAGACCCACCACTCGAAGAGCATGACCGCGATGGCGGCGAGCAGCAGGTAGGGCCAGAGCCGCTGTGCGGCGCGGGTGGTGCTGGTATCGGTGGCGCTGACGGTGGTGGCAGCGAGCTTAAGCGTGTCGCGCGCGGGGATGTTTGATTCGCCCGAGTTCAGCAGGCTGACCGCGTAGGTGCGCGCGCCGCGCCCCGCTGAGCTGGTCTGATCGGTCCCGGTGGTCGCGCCTGACCACGTGATGGAGTAGGTGCCTGTGGTGCGCACTGGGCCGAAGACGACGCGGCCGTCTGCGGCGGGCTGGAGGTTGGACTTGTCGCCATCGGGGCCGGTGATGACAACGCTGGTTGAGCCCGGCGGGATGCGATCGACCAGGACTTGGCCGGGGCGGATGACGCGGGAGCCCGAGTCGTCGGCGGCGATGGCCAGACCCAGGTACCGGATGGCGGCGGCGTTGAACACGGGCCACGAGATATCCAGCGGCCAGGTCGAGCGGATGGAATCGAACGGGACGACCAGCGCGCGCACGTCGGCGGTCGAGAGCTCAAGCAGGGCCGGGCCCGCGTCGCTCTCGGCCAGAATCTGTGTTGCGGAAGAATCAGGCAACTGGATGCGGGGGATCTCGGCGATGAGCACGCTGTCGAGGTTGACAGCGCGGAGCACGGGGTGGTCGCGCCGCCAGTCGATGAACTGCGCGCCCTGCACCATCTCGCCGACGGTCGCACCGGCGGGCGGGGGCGGCACCGCGCCGTAGATGAGGTACCGGCCCGGAGCGAGGCTGCCGTCTGCATCAACGGGCGGCAGTGAGCCGTCCATGATCGCCACGTCGTAGCTTGCGGCCCTGCCGTCGGTGATCGCGGCCGCGTAGTCGTCGGGAGTGAACAGGTCGAGTGTGGCCAGAGGCAGGCCCAGCAGCGCCTCGCGCAGGTACAGGTTACCGCGAGCCGATACGAGCGCCACGCTCAGTCGGCGTGCGGGCGGAACAATGAGCCAGGCGCGGTCGTCGGTCGCGAGCGCATCGGGCGGGGCATCCGTGCTGCCCGCTGCGGGCGTGATGGAGGCGGCGAACACGCCGCCCTCGGATCGTTCGAGCGGGAAGACGATGCCGATCGACCCGGGCACCCAGTCGGTGTTGGCCGTAGCGCCCCCTCCGGTGGCTGATGCGGTCACGCCTTCGGGCTGGCTTGCGGCGGGGATGGTGATGTCGCGCACACGCTCGGCCACGCCGTCGATGAGCAGCGTGAGTTCGACGGTGCGCGGCTCGCGTGCGGTTGATTCAAGCCCGACGAACACCGCGAGTTCTTGCGGGTTGTCGTAGTCGCGTTCGGCGGAGAAGCCTGTGATCGCGGTGTTGACGGCCTCGGCCGAGCCGACCGAGACAAACTCGATCGGGTGCCGATCGCTTCCCTCGACCGCCTGCGTGAGGACCTCGGCTGCATCGGGGAGCCTGCCGTCAGAAAAGATGTGGACGGCGACGTTGCCGAGCGTTCGGCCTTCGAGCTTGATGGTCTCCGCAGAGCGTTCGTCGTAGTAGGTCTGGCTCGGCAGGTGGGCACGGGCGAGGGTCATGGCCTGCGAGAGCTCGCTGGGCGTATCACTCGGCTCGACGGCCTCAATCGTCCTGATCAGCGCCGCCTTGTCGGAGGTGAACTGCTCGACGACCTCGGCGGACGAATCAAAGCTGATGAGCATGGTCTCGTCGGCGACCCCGCCACTATCGCCGATGCCAAGGTCCAGCCCGAAAAACGAGCCCTGTCGCATCGCGTTGACGAGTTCGACGGCCTCGGCCTTGGCCTTGTCGAGGCGCGTGGTCTTGGCATCTTCGCCCGCATCGGTCGCGTTCATGGAGGCCGAGCGGTCGAGCAGGATCACCCGGCGGACGCCCACGGCCTTGTCCTGATCCTGCCGCTGGGGCTGGGCGAGCGCAAACAGGATCGCGGCCAGCGCGAGGAGCTGCAACAGCAGCAGGATGTTGCGGCGGAGCTTCTGGAACGGGGCGTTGGCCTGCAGGTCCTGGATGGACTTCTTCCAGAGCAGCGTCGTCGAGATCTCGACGTTCTGCCGGCGGAGCTTGAGGAAGTACAGGATCACCAGCGCCGGCACCGCAATAGCGGCGGCGATGGCGGCGAGTTGGGGAGTGAGCCAGGTCATCGAACCAGTCCTCTACGCCGGAAGTAGTCCAGCAGCAACGTGTCGATGGGCGTGTCGGTCTGTACGGTCAGCAGGTTGATGTCCCGGCGTGCGCAGAAGGTACGAAGCTCGTCGCAGTACGCAGCGAGGTTGGCCTTGTACTTCTTGAGGAGCGGCGCTGCGACAGTGATCTCGGCAAAGTCGCCGTCTTCGACATCGCGCAGGCGAAGGTCGCCGCGGAACTTGTCGGAAGACTCGGGATCAACCTCCTCGGGCGAGAGGCACTGCAGCGCGAACACGTCGTATCCCCGGCCCATGAGCAGGCGCAGGCCGTCCTGGTAGCCCTCCTTGAGGAAGTAATCGCTCAGCACGACCATCACGCCCTTGCCGCGGCGGGAGACGGAGATGCGTTTGGCAGCTTCGCCGAAGTTGCTGCCGCCCGCGGGTTCGAGTGTGCAGAGCCACTGTGCCAGTTCGTTGGTGCGGCGGCGGCCGCGCAGGTCGCGGATCGACGAGACGATACCGGTCGATGCCATCTGGCCCACAGGCGAGACGCCTGTGCCTCCGCCGATGACACCTTCTTGCGTGCCGATGGCGGTCATCGCGACGCGGTTGTAGTTGACCAAGCCGATGTAACCGAGGGCCATCGCGACACGCTGCATGTAGAGGAACTTGCCCGGGTCGCCGCAATCGCCCGAGGCCGAGCAGTCGATGACGACGTGCAGGCAGAGGTCTTCTTCTTCGAGAAACAGCTTGAGGAACAGACGATCGAGGCGGCCGAAGATATTCCAGTCGACATGGCGGAGGTCATCGCCCGAGACGTACGGCCGGTGGTCGGCGAACTCGACGCTCTCGCCGCGCTTCTTGGAACGGCGTTCGCCCCTGAGCTTGCCGCTGAAAATCTTACGGCTGGTGACATCGAGCTGACCGACACGCGCGATGAGCTTGGCATCGAGCAGCTCGTCGAGCTTGGAGGGCCGCTTTGGGGTCTCGGTGCGGATCATGGGAGAGCCTTAACGCAGAGTCGCGGAGGGAGATGCAGAGGCCGCAGAGTCGAGAGGATGGGAAGAGGGAGCAGCAGAATGGGCAAGAGCAGAAGAGTTGACCCGGCGGAAGACACCCTTGGTGAGCACGGGAACATTGAAGTTGATCAGTAACCCGATGGGGTAACGGCCGGCCCGGAGATAGCTCACCAGCTGCGCGAGATGAACATCCGCCACTTGCTCGACGGCTTTGAGTTCAACCACGATCGCTGAAGCAACAACCAGATCGAGGCGTTGGCCGGGCAGGACGATGCCTTTGTACTCGATCTCGATGGCTACTTCTGACGCTGAAGGAACCTCTCTCAGCGCCAACTCGTGGAGGAGTGCAAGCTGGTAGCTCCGCTCAAGCAGCCCGGGTCCAAGACCCCGGTGCACCTCGATCGCAGCACCAATCACAGATTCTGTAATCGAGTTCAACGCTGCCGGGATTTCTTTGCTTCTGGAATCCATGTCTTCACTCTGCGTTCTCTGCGATTCCCTCTGCACCTCTGCGTTCAATTCCTACACCGTCGCGGCCAGTCCCACGGGCTGCGTGGGGGTGAGTTCGAGAATTTGGTTGACGATGTCGTCGGCCACCACACGGTCGGCCTCGGCCTCGAAGTTCAGCAGCACGCGGTGACGAAGCGCGAGCAGCCCGATGTGCTTGACATCCGCGAAGCTCACATGGAAACGGCCCTCGGTGACGGCCTTGACCTTCGCGCCCAGCAGCAGGGCTTGGGCGGCGCGCGGGCTTGCGCCGCAGCGGATGTACCGGTTGGTCGGGCCGTTGGCGCCGCCCGCTGCGAAGCGTCCCTCGGGGTGCGTGGCGAGCACGAGACGAGCGACGTACTCCTTAACGTGCGGCGCGACCACGACATCGCGAATGAGAGCTTGCGCTTTGAGGATGGCCGGCCCGTCGATCACGCGGCTGGCCTGCGGGTTGTCGCCGCCGGTCGTGCGGTCGAGGATGGTGACGAGGTCGTCGAGCTGGCTGTAGCCAACATCAACCTTGAAAATGAAGCGATCGAGCTGGGCCTCGGGCAGCGGGTAGGTGCCTTCTTGTTCGATGGGGTTCTGCGTGGCGAGCACGAGGAAGGGCTTGTCGAGCTTGTAGGTTGTCCCGCCGCTGGTGATGGAACGCTCCTGCATGGCCTCGAGCAGCGCGGACTGGGTCTTGGGCGTGGCGCGGTTGATCTCGTCGGCGAGAACCACTTGCGCGAAGATCGGGCCTCGCTGAAACTCGAACTGCCTGCGACCCGTATCCGGGTCTTCGGTCACGATGTTTGTGCCGATCACGTCGGCGGGCATGAGGTCGGGTGTGAACTGGATTCGGCTGAACGGCAGGTGCAACGCATCGGCCAGCGTGCGCACGAGCAGGGTCTTTCCGAGGCCCGGCACGCCTTCGAGCAGCACGTTGCCGCCCGCGAACATCGCGGTGAGCACGGCCTCGACCACGGGCTTGTGGCCCACGATGACCTTGCCGATCTCGCTAAGCAGTTGGTCGAAGGTCTTGCGAAACTCGTCGCACTGTTGTTCGACTTCTTTGGGCGTGGGCTGGTTGGGCTGAATGTTCGTCATGCGTTGCTCCTGCGCAGCGCCCGCGTCAGCGGGTGGCCGCGTTCACTTCCTAGCTTTCGCGGTCTTCCTGTGCTCGCTTTTTGGCCTTGAGCAGGCGGCTCATGCTGTCTTCGTCGCCGCCCTCAGCCTTGATCTGTTCGCTCCGTCGGCGCTCGGCTTCCTCGCGCCGCTTGCGGACGATTTCTGATTCCTCGCTGGCTTCGCCCTTGAGCGCGACCGATCCGGTGGGCCGACGGGCCTGGTCCTCGGTGGCCTCGAACTTGCGTTTGGCGACGTCGGCTGGCGGGGGTGCTGCGGCGGTACGCATGGGCCGGCTTACGTCGGCATCGGCGGTGCGACCCGTGCGGGTCTGGGCCTTGGCGCGTGCGGCCTGCAGCGCATCGATCTGCGTGGTCGCCGCCTGCTGGCTCCTGGCCGCAGCTTTCCTCGCGCCACGAACAACGGCGAAGAAATCGATCCGTACACGCCGAACCGCAACATCAAACAGGAACACCGCGATGCTCAGCACCGTGACGATCAGCCAGATGGGCTTGGTGCTGACCGGGAAGCCGAGATCGGCCCGCTGCCACAAGTCGAGCGCTTCGGGGCGAAGGTCGGTGAGCACGCGGCCGCCGGTCATCTCGGCGACTTGTGTGAGCAGCGGCGCGTTGTCCTGCAACGCTCTGAACTCGTCGGCGAAGGGGCGCGTGATCGAGGCCTGCGTGCTGCCCTCGGTCATTGTGCCGTCGGCGTCGGGGACGGCGTAGCGGATGGCGGCGACGTACGTGCCGGCGTCGGATGAGTCGACGACGGACTCCCACCGGCCCGGCCCGGTCTGGCGAAAGTCCACGTCTTCGCCTTCGCCATCGGGTGTCGCGACGCGGCCCTTGAACACGCCGCTCGGCAGGCGCGAGCCATCGGAGCCGACGGCGTCGATCACCAATCGCGTTTTTTCGCCGAGGTCTTCGGTGCGCACCATCACGTTCGCCGAGCCGCTCGGTCGCATGGCCCAGCGGATTTGCTGCTCCCAGAACTGCCCGAACCCGGGCCAGCCGGGCCACGCGCTGGCCCACTTGGCGGCGGCGTCGGACGTGAACGTGACGGATCGGCCCAGGCCGTACTGCCACTGCGCGCCGATGGGGTCGTTCTCGGGTCCGCCGCGAATCGTGACTTGGGCGAGGCCCTCGCGGTCGGCGGCGACGACGTAGCCGGTGATCGGCGGCAGGCCCGTGATGCCGCGCATGGTGTCGGTGGCGGCGGTGATCGTGGGCGTGAAGGGCCGGCCCTCCCAGATGAGCGAACGCTTGACCGTCTGCGCTTCTTTGATGAAAATCTGCGGCAGGGTCGCCAGCGCGGCGTTGTTCGAGACCTCATAGAACCGGCCGCCGGTGATGTTGGCCATCCGCTTCAGGGTCGTCAGGTCGCGCGGCGAGTGCGGGAACACGCCGACCGTTGAAAGACTCACACCCGCTGCTTTGAACTGGTTGAGCAACGTATTCGAAACAGTTGGATCGCCATCAGAGATGACGATTGCGTGCCGCTGGCCCGCGTCGGCGTTGATGAGTCCCGCGAGTGTGAGCTGGAGCGAATCGTCGAACGTCTGCATGTCGCCGAAGGTCAGGTTGTTGATGGCCTGCTTGACAGCGCCGCCATCGCCCACGGGCGAGATGGGGTAGACCCAGTCGGTGCCGCCGAAGCCTTGAAACTCAACGATGCCCACAAGGTCGAGCCTGCTGAGGGCATCGACCGCGGCGTTGCAGACCTCCTTGCCCCAGAACACGCCGCGTGGCATCTCGACGGAGTGAACGACGAGCACGAGCGCGCCGCGCGGCATCTGGCGTTTTTGTGGCGGGTCGAGGCGGATGGGCAGCGCGTCTTCGAGCGGCGAACCGATCCAGCCGCCCGCGCCGAACGAGCGGTCGCCGCCGATCATGACCAGCCCGCCGCCGATGTCGTGGACGTACTGCCGCATCGCCTCCTGCTGTTCCAGCGAATAGTTGAACGACTCTTGATTGACGAGCACGATGGCATCGAAGCTCGCCATGTCCGCGACGGTGCGGGGCGCTTCAATCGGCGAGACCACGACCGTTCCGATCTCGGCGGCGGTCAGCGCCTCTTTAAGTTGCTCGGCCTCGCCGACTGCGGTGTCATCGTTCTGGATGATGAGCACCCGGCCCTCGCCCGCGACAAAGGTCACGCCTAGCGCGCGGTTGTTCTCCTGGATGCCGTCGTCGAGAGCGCCCGATGCGAGCTGCTCGGGCTCGAAGATCGCCTCGAACCGCTGAGCGCCTTCTTGCGGCAATTCCACGGGGATGCTCAGCAGGTTCGGGCCTTCGCGCAGCTCGACGAACACCCCCACCGCCGGCGAATCGGGGTCGAGGTCGATCGGCCGATCGTTCATGAGGATGTTGATGGTGCCCCGCGAGGGGCGGGTCGCGGTGACGACCACGCGGATGTTGACGGTCTCGCTGAGCCGAGCGTTGGTGGGCACGTTGACCCGCTCGACGATGACCTCGTTGGGGTAGATGTAGCGGATCGGGTAGACATCGATCGGCACGCCCGCGGCTTTGGCGGCCTCGGCGGCGGCGAGCAGCGAGCCCTCGGTCTCGTTGCCGTCGGTCGCGAGCAGGATGCGGTTGGCCGAATCTTCCGGCCCCGTCGCAATGGCAAGTTGCACGGCTTCACCGAGGTTGGTGCCGTCGGTTCGTCCGATGAACCGGCGTTCGACGGTCTCGGTGAGCCGGCTGGGGAGCTGCTGAACGAGCGAGTTGCGAGCCGCGGTGACCACGCCCAGCCGGTCGCCCGGCTTCTTGAGCATGGTGGATTCAGATATGAACTGCTCGACGGCCCGCTGGGCTTCTTCGGGGACGGATCTCGACGAGTCGATGACGACCGTGACGGCGACGTCTTCGGATTCGTCGCGCGTCGAGGGCTCGGCGAGCGCGCCCGCCACCATCGCCAGCACGATGAGCCGAACCACCAGCGCCACCCAGCGCGAGGTGCCCGACGCGCTGGCCAGGCTTTTGCGCGAGATGAGCAGCGTTACCACCCATGTGATCGGGATCAGTAGCAGCCAGGCCGGCCGTGCGAACTCGATCGGGCCAAGCACCATCGAAGCGAGGAAGCTCATGGCTCGCCTCCCGCACGCTGGGTGAGCCGAACGCCCGTGGGCAGCGCGAATTCACTGACGCGGGCGTTGCCCGAATCAAGCACGAACAGCCTGCCATCATCAACGGCGATGTCCCACGGGTTGAGCACCTCGCTCGGGCCTCTGCCGGGCGAACCAAAGAGCGCGAGCCGCTCGCCCGTGGCGGGATCAAGCAGTTGCACCCGGCTGTTGCCGTATTCGCCCACAAGCAGTCCGCCGCCGTCATGCATCGCAAGACTGTACGGGAACTCGAAGCGGCCCGGTTCTTTCGATGGCCCGCCCTCGCCCAGCCAGCCCAACAATTCGCCTTCCAGCGTGAATCGGCCAACGCGGTGGTTGATCGCGTCAGCGATCCAAAGCTCTCGCCTGCCTCGGTCGATCAGCAGCGACTGAGGCCGATTGAGGACCAGTCCGGTGCTCTGCTGCTCCCAGGTGTTGCCGTGCTCACCGAAGCTGAACAGAAAGTTCCAGTCCTTATCGAACACGCTGACGCGGTCGTGCCCGCCGTACTCGCTCACATAGAACCGCTCGATTCGGCCCGCATCGTCCAGCAGCAACTCGATGTCGCAAGGATAGATGAACTGCCCCGGCTCATAGCCGTAAGTGCCGATGGACGCGATGGTCGTGGGCTCTTGGCCCATCGCAGCAGGCGGCTGCTGAATGAGGATGCGGCTCTCGTGGGTGTCGGCGATGTACAGCACGGGCAGGGCCGATGGTGCATCGGGATCAAAGTGGACCGCGAGCCCGGTGGGCCTGCCTCGATCGAAGCGCGGCGTCTTCCACAGCGCGCGGGGCCGGTCGGCGCCGTCCACGAACCATTGGATGCGGGCAGCCTTGTCGATCACAAACAGTTGGGGTTGGCCCTGGTGGCGGACCACCTCTAGGACGCGCGGGTAAGCGAACTGCCCGGGCGACATGCCCGGCTCGCCGAACGAACGTTCCGCGCTGATCGCGACCGCTGGGTCGGGCGGGCCCTCGAGGCACCCCGTCAGCGCGCACGCCGCCGCGAGCGCCAGGCCCGACAGCCACCACCCGCGTCTGGCGTTGGTGCGGGCTGGGCGGTGGATAGATGGCAATGGCATGAGGGGTTCTTAAGAGGATATCGGTAGCTGGCCGTCCGGTTTCGATCAGCGAACTGGCTCTCCTGATGGGCTCACCGCCGGCTCCTCCAACCGATGACCAGCGTCAGCAGCACTGCCAGCACCAGCGTGGGCGTCTCGATGAGCACCACCGCTGCCGAGAGGTCGTCGTCCCTGGCGAAGTGCAGCATGTTCAGCAGCTTGCGGGGCAGGCTGGGCCAGCCGGGCGAGGCGACCTGCACCGCAGCCTCGATCTCATGAAGCCCCAGTACCGCAAACAGCCCGCCTATGGCCAGCAGCGGCCATGCGTGCGGCAAGAGCCAGCCTCGCGCAAACCCGGCTAGTGAACTCCCCGCGTCCAGCCGCCTGAGCGAGGCCAGCGCACCCGGCTCACTGGCAGCCAGCAGCACGCCCGCACCGATTGGGACCACCGACCAGCGCGCGATCATCGCAGCGAGCGTCAGCCACGGACCATCGGTGAATCTGGTCCAGCCCCAGGCCTCGACCGCGGCACCCAGTTGGCTGAGCGACGAGCCCACCAGCACGCCCGGGGCCATCGCGCCCGCTGCGCTGACCGCGAGAACGATGCCAAGCATCCAGCGGAGTGCAGGGCTGAACCGCGCGGCCGATGCCAGAGCGCCCGACGCCGCGCCGAGCCCGGTTCCGACCGCAGCCATCACGAGCGCCAGCAGCAGCGCCCCACGCAGCTCCTGGTCGGCTGATGCAATGAACCGCTGCAGGATCTGCACGCCATTGCCCAAGCCACCATCGAACAGCTCAGCGGCGAACAATCCCAGCGGCACCAGCGCGCTGACCGCCCACACAAGCCCGGCTACCAAGACAGCCCACGGGCCGGCTCTGACGGCGCATGGCGGCGGCTCATCGTTCAGCGAGAGCGCCCGGCCAGCGGACCTTGCGAGCAGAACACCCGCTGCCATCGCCGGCAGCCATAGGGGCCATCCCGAGATCCAGATGCCCGCTGAGCCAGAAGGGCCGGTCTGGTCGAGTTCGAGCCAGATTCGCAGGGCAAAGGTCTCGACCTGCGCGACGTGCAGAGGCACCGCCGAGCCGAGCATCACCACAAGCACCAGCCCGAATGCGGCCACTACCGAGCCACGCAACACACGCAGCCTCGCGGCCAGCGCTCGAACGGGTGACGCCCCGTCCATAGCAAGTTGTTCATCGAGCGAGCCCAGCCGCCACCGCATTCCCCGCGACAGCACCGCAGCAGCGAGCGGCCAAGCCCAACACGCGAGCCCGAGCACCGCGCACGCACGCCCCACCGCCATCGGCAGCCACGCCCACGCAGGGTCGGCGGACAGCCGGAAGACCGCATCGCCCAGCCAGGTGCCCGGCGCCCGCCACAGCGTCCAGCCCGCGTAGGCGAGGTAGGGCGGCAGCAACGCGGGCACGCACACCAACGCGGTGGTCATGCCGGGCCATCGCGCCATCACTCTGGCCGGGGCCCAAGCCAGCAGCGTTGCGAGCATCGCAATGCCCGCTGCGTAGGCAAGCGTCAGCCCCAGCGCCCGCCTGCTACCAGCCGATGGCCACCACCTGCCGCTGGCATGGACAGCGCCATCGACAAGCGTGACCGCTGTTGGCAGCACGATGACCAGCGCGAGCAGCCCCGCGATCACGGCTGCGGCTAGCCAAAGCCACCACCCGCCACGCGATGGCAGCGGACCCTGGCGTTCTGGTTGGTTGGCGTTGGGATCGCGTGGCATGAGCGGTCGATCGGCCCGGAGCGGCGACTCAGGGTATCATCGCAACCACCTATGGCCAAAGCGAACGCTGCATCCCGTGCTCCATGGAAAGACCGCATCGGCGCTGTTCGCCGAAGCGCAGCCCAGCACAAGGTCGGCGCGCTGCTTATCAGCGATCCCAAGGACGTGGGCTACCTCACCGGTTTCCTTGGCGGCGATAGCTGGTTGGTGGTTCCCGCCGACCGCCGAAAGCCGATCCTGCTGACCGACTCCCGCTACGAGGAAGACGTCGAACCGCTCAAGGCACTCTGCTCGATCTCGATGCGGGTCGGCGCGATGACCGGCGTGCTGACCGAGGTGCTCAAGGCCAACAAGATCAAAGCCGTCGGCGTGCAGGCCGAGCACACCTCGATCGCGACGCGCGACCTGCTCGCCAAGGCGGTCGGGGCAAAGAACCTCGTGGCCACCACCGGCGTGGTCGCGGGGTTGCGAGCCATCAAGGACAAGGCCGAGGTCGCGCTGATCCGCAAGGCTTTGAAAATTCAGCAGGAAGCCCTGCTCGCGACGCTGCCCACCATCAAGCCGGGCCAGACCGAGCTTGCGATCTGCGCACGGCTTGAGTACGAGATGAAGACGCTCGGCTCGAGCGATCCATCGTTCGCCACCATCGTCGCGGCCAGGGCCAACAGCTCTAAACCGCACGCCCATCCCGGCTCGGCCAAGACCGCCAAGGGCAAGCCGCTGCTCATCGACTGGGGCGCGACCTGGCACGGCTACCACGGCGACATGACCCGCACGTTCTGCCTGGGCAAGTGGCCCAAGGTCATGAGCGAGATCTACAGCGTGGTGCTCGAAGCGCACGAAGCCGCAGCGGCCATCATCGCACCGGGCGTGACCAACCACGAGGTCGATCGCGCCGCACGCAAGGTCATCGAGGACGCTGGCTACGGCGAACGGTTCGGACACGGGCTCGGACACGGCGTGGGGCTCAACGTCCACGAAGGGCCGAGCCTGGGCCAGCGCGGCCCGAGCACCGAACTTCAGCCGGGCCATGTCGTCACCGTCGAGCCGGGAATCTATCTGCCGGGCATCGGCGGGGTGCGGCTTGAAGACATCTACGCGGTGACCGAGCGCGGCCGAACCAATCTTTCGAGCCTGCCCAAAGACCTGAAATGGGCGACACTCTAAAAGCCCTCTCAACATCCACGCGGCGAAGGAACCCTTCATGATCGACATCCGCAAGCTCAAGGAACTCGTCAAGCTCATGGTCGAGAACGACCTTACCGAGCTCGACCTCCAGGACTCCGACGAGACGGTCAACATCCGCAGGGGTGCCAGCGAGCAGACCGTCATCAACCAGCAGCCCGCGTTCTACGGCGGGGCTGCTCCGGCACACGCCGCGCCGGCGCACGCGTCGAGCGCGCCCGATGCAGCACCGATCGCGTCGAAGAAAGACGACGGGCTCAAGGCCATCGAATCGCCCATGGTCGGCACGTTCTATTCCAAGCCCACGCCCGACGCCGAGTCGTTCGCGGGTACCGGCACCAGCGTCGGCTCGGACACCACCGTCTGCCTCATCGAAGCCATGAAGGTCTTTAACGAGATCAAGGCCGAGACCGCGGGCACCATCGAACGCGTGCTCGTAAAGGACGGCGACGCGGTCGAGTTCGGCCAGCCGCTGTTCATGGTCCGCCCCGCCTGAAACCAACGCTCTTTCCCGCTCGGCGGTTCATCGCCAGCGCCCCCCGCTCCCCCCGCCAACCATCCCGGCTATCG
>CAYGSG010000055.1:0-18797 GCA_964352615.1 uncultured Phycisphaeraceae bacterium | reverse complement strand
GGCAGCGATGGCTCGGCGGGTCTGGGCCTCGATGGTGAACCGCAGACGGCACGCCGGGGGGCATCGCGCCCGAGCCGATCCTGACGGGCGATGACCTGATCGCGATGGGGCTGCGGCCAGGGCGTGCATTCGCGGTGCTGTTGGAGAAGCTGTACAACGAACAGCTTGAAGGCCGGGTCGGGGATCGCGTGCAGGCGGAGGCATTTGTACGGACTATACAAGGGTAAGCAGCCCTTGTTGGCTGGGCTCGCGGCACAAGGCGCTCATTTTGGCATAAGGAAAGCCGCTATCGGGTACGCTGAGGCGGAACCAGCAGGCGTCTGGTGCCGTCATACTTGGCGACGGTTCATGGAAACCATCCCGCTTTGTTGGCGCTGAGTTGGCTCGGCGGTGGGTCGAGCGGGTTTCAGGCAGAACGAGGAAACACGATGAAGAACAGCAGGCTTTTGCAAGCGTTGACGGCCGGACTCGTTGGCCCGGTAGTTCGGCCATTGGCTCGGTGCATCGCCTCAGCCGTGGTCGGCCTAGCGGTGGCGGGCACCACGGTTGGTGGCGCCGCAATGCTGGTGGCGGCTCCCTCGGCGCAGGCCGGGATGGTCGTGCTGCCGGAGGATGAGCTGATCCTCAAGGACGGGCGGATCATCCAAGGCGAGCTGATCGAGGAGACCGATACGGAAGTGAAGTTCCGGATCATGGTCGGCTCGCTGTCGGCGGTGCGGACGTACCAACGCTCGGAGGTGCTCGCGGTGACGCGTGGCACCGAGGCCAAGCCCGACGCTGCTCAGAATGCTGATGATGTGAAGGCGGACACCGACGCCTCCGACGGTCCGAGTGTGTACGTCATGGAGTTGACGGGTGAGTGGGGCTGGGAGATCGCCGCACAGCCGATCCGGGCGATGCTCAAGGATGCTGAGAAGCACACGCCGGACATCGTGGTGCTGGTGATCGACAACGTATTTGCCGACGATTTGGGTAACGATCTGCCAGACGATGAACTGGAGCCTTTCAACATCTTCGGCGTTGAGGAGATCGAGCCGATCTTTACGCAAGAAGTTCCGACCGAGTGGGGCTACACGCCACGCTGGGTTGTTTGGGTGAAGAACTCGATGGGTGGCATCGCGATGCTGCCGATGAACTTTGAGGAGATTTACTTTCACCCTGAGGGCCGCATCGGCGGACTGGGCTACCTGATTTTCAACTGGGGCACGCGCGGCAGCGCGGTCACCCGCGAAAAACTGATCAGTGCCAATCTTGGTCACGCCGAGGGCATGGCGATTCGCGGCGGCTATGACCCTCGCATCGTTCGTGCGATGAGCGACATGCGGACGGTGATGAGCTACAAGATGGTCGGCGGTCAGGCAGAATTGCTGATGCGGGCTCCCGAGAACCCAGATGAGATATTGCTCACCGATGACGGCACAAACGAAGAGTTCACGGACACGCTGCAAGAGCGTGTTCGTGGGCTAGGAAACGACGCACTGACACTGAAGGCGGACAGCGCTCAGGCACTCGGCGTATCAAAGGGCACTGTCTCGACGCTGGACGATTTGTTGTGGGAACTCGGGCTGTCGCGGAATTCGAACTTGCTCGACAGCAAGTCGGATCGGATCACGGAACGTTGGGCGGATGAACTCACGCGGGCCCGCCGCCGCATGCCTGAGATATGGGAGGAGTACGAGCGCATCGAGGTTGCAGGCAACTACAACGAGCGGCGCGGGGCACGGATGCGTCAGATTTCAAAGCTGGAAGAGTTTATCCGCCAGATTAGGCGTTACGAGGGTCTGATTTTCCCGCAATGGTTCGGGCTTCCGACCGAGCCAGCGGTTCAGGTTCGCATCGAAGAGATAAAGCAACAGCAAATCATGGACCGCCGGTAAACGGCAGGAGTCTGGAGAATGATGATGAACAAGCGATTGAAGAGCATTCTGACTGCTGCGGTGGCAGCCATGACCATGGCGTTTGTGTCACCTGGGGCTTTCGCAACAGACACCGTTGTGTTGGCTGATGGCACGAAGGTGGAAGGCGAGATCGTTCGAGAGGTGAACGGCGCTGTCTGGCTGAAGACAATGGTGGGCGGGCTCGAGTCCACGAAGTTCTATGGTCCCACGCAGGTCAAGGAGATCATTCGTGACAGCGGCGAGGAGCCGGCACCGGCGACACCAGTTTCGTCGCGGAAGCCCGAGGCCGACAGCAATGCCCGCAACGGTGTGCCTCGCGTTGCCGTGATCACACTCGAAGGCATGGTCGGGACTTATTTCGCGTCTAAGCCGATGAAGGAAGCCATCGAGATTTTGGAAGAAGAGAACATCGATGTTGTGGTGTTCAAGGTGAACTCTGGCGGCGGCGCACTGATCGAGATCGAGCCGATGCAGCGGGTCATCGCCGAGGAGTACAAGCCGCGGTTTCAGGTCGTTGCGTGGATCGAATCCGCGATCAGTGCTGCCGCGATGACGAGCCACGTGATCGAGGACATCTACTTCATGCCGCAGGGCAACTACGGCGCCTGCACGGGTTTCAACGGGTCAACGATGGTCACGATTGAGGGGCGGGTGCTGGAGGAAGCGTTGTACCTGATGGAGCGCGCCTCCCATGAGGGTGGCAAAGACCCTGCGATCATGAAGTCGATGCAGATCTGGGAGCCGCTGAGCGCTTCGGTCGACGAGTACGGGGAGGTCACTTGGTACCAGAACGAAGATGGAGACACTCTGGTCAATCGCAAGGGACAGATTCTCACGTTCAATTCGCAGAACGCCGAGCAACTCGGCTTCTCGAAAGGCACGGTGGACACGCTCGATGAACTCGTGCAGGCCATAGGCTATACCGAGTACGAACTGGTCGGTGAGAAGGAGCACGGGCTGATTCATCCGGTCTCGAAGGCCGAGCGGCATATGCGGGATTGGCGCGAGGGTGTCGCGTCCGGCGAGCGGAGACTGCAGGAATTTCTGGTGAAGTACGAGATGTCCAAGGGCAACGCGGATGCGGCGCAGGACAAGCGTCTGCGCGGCACGTTCCTTGGTCTTGCCCGTCGGGAGCTCGCGCAGATTCTCCGCGTGCTCGACGAGCATCCGAACCTTGCGATCTTCCAACTCGGAGCGCTGCCCGAGCAGATCGATGAGTGGGAGTACGAGGAGCGCAAGATTCTGGATGAGATCGCTCGCCGGGACTGAAAAGCAATCGATAGTGAGTTGATTCCAGCGCCCCGGTTTACGCCGGGGCGTTGTTGTTTTTGCGGCGGTATCATCGTCCATCACGACGACCCCGAACGGAGAATGCAAATGACCGCGACGACAGACTTTGTGCCGATGGATCTGGACGCGAGCACCTGGGGAGCGATCGAGCCGATCTACAAGTCGCTGCTCGGTCGCGAGGTGGCCTCGGCGGGCGAGTTCGAGGCGTGGCTGATCGATCGCAGCGAGCTCGAGGCCGCGTGCTCGGAGGCGGCGGCGAATCTGTACGTCTCGATGACGTGCGACACGGACGACAAGGACCGGGCTGCGGCGTACGCCACCTACATCGAAAAGGTCAGCCCTGAGCTTCAGCGGGCCGGGTTCGAGCTCGACCGCAAGCAGGCGTCGTTGCACGACCAATTCCAGCTTGATGCACAGCGGTTCAGCGTGCTGGAACGCGATGTGCGCGCGGATGTGGAGCTGTTTCGTGATGAGAACGTGCCGCTGATCACGCGCGAAGCGCAGCTCAGCCAGGAGCACCAAACGATCACGGGCGCGATGACGGTGGAGTTCGAGGGCGAGGAGAAAACCCTGCCGCAGATGGCGCGGTACCAGGAAGATTCCGACCGTGCCAAGCGCGAATCGGCGTGGCGGGCCACAAGTGACCGACGCCTCGCGGACAAGGACAAACTCGACGAGATCCTGAGCAAGCAGATTCTGCTTCGCGATGAGATCGCGCGAAACGCGGGCTTCAAGAACTACGTCGAGTACGCGTTCGCGTCCAAGCACCGGTTTGACTACACGCCGGCTGACTGCCGGGCGTTTCACGACGCGGTGGCCAAGGTCGTGGTGCCGCTAAAACGCAAGCTGGATGCGGAACGCAAGTCGGCGCTGGGTGTTGATTCGCTTCGGCCTTGGGACTTGGCGGTTGATGTGAAGGGCCGCGACCCGCTCCGCCCGTTTACCGATGGTGCGGACCTGGTGCGCAAGAGCGTGGGCGCGTTCGAGCGGATCGACCCGCGTTTGTCGGCGATGCTCAAGGAGCTTGGCGACGGGACCAACACCGACGGTGCCCGCGGCGAGGGCGGCATGGCGTGCCTTGACCTTGATAGCCGCAAGGGCAAAGCGCCCGGCGGGTACCAGTACATGCGTGACCGCCGGCGTGTGCCGTTCATCTTTATGAACGCAGCGGGCCTGCACCGCGACCTTGAGACGATGGTTCACGAGGCGGGCCACGCGTTCCATTCGATGCTCTGCCGCGACGAGCCGCTGCTGCACTACCGCCATGCGCCGATCGAGTTTTGCGAGGTCGCGTCGATGAGCATGGAACTGCTGACGATGCCGTACTGGAACGGCTCGCCCCAGAGCTTCTACCCGGACAGCGCCGATGCCGACCGCGCCCGGCGGAGCCAGCTCGAAGGCTCGGTCACGCTGCTCGCGTGGATCGCGACGATCGATGCGTTCCAACACTGGCTGTACGAGCACCCCAAGGCGACGCCCGCGGAGCGCAACGCGCACTGGCTGGAGCTTGACGAGCGCTTCGGCCACGCGGTGGACTGGAGCGGACTAGAAGACGCGCGCGCGTGGGCGTGGCAGCGGCAATCGCACCTGTACGGCGTGCCGCTGTATTACATCGAGTACGGCATCGCGCAGCTCGGGGCATTGCAGCTGTGGGCTGTCTCGCTTGATAAGGGCGCGAAGCACGCGATCGATCTCTACATGCGCGCGATGGCCCTCGGCGGCAGCCGGCCGTTGCCGGAGCTGTTCGAGTCGGCGGGCGTGCGGTTCGACTTCAGCGAGGCCACCATCTCGCAAGTGGCTGAGCGTGTGGAACAAGAGTTAGCGAAGCTGCCGACATGATGTGCCGTCCATGACCGCTCCTCCTCACATGTCGGCCGAAGAGTTTCGCGAACAGGGCCGACGGATGGTCGACTGGATTGCGGATTACTGGGAGCGCGTGGGCGAGATGCCGGTGCTCAGCGGGGACAAGCCGGGCGAAGGGCTCGCGCGCGTGCCGATGGAGCCGCCCGAGGTTGGCCAAGGCGGCGGCGATGGCTGGGATGCGATCTTCAGCGACCTGCGCAGCGTGATCGAGCCGGGCCTAACGCACTGGCAGCACCCGTCGTTCTTTGGGTACTTTCCGTGCAACGCGAGCGGGCCTGCGGTGCTGGGCGAACTGCTCAGCGCGGGGCTTGGCGTGCAGGGCATGCTGTGGCAGACAAGCCCGATCGCGACCGAGCTTGAAACGCGGATGCTCGACTGGATGCGGCTTGCGTTTGGCCTTCCCGAGCGGTTTGCGTCTACGAGCCAAGGCGGTGGGGTGATCCAGGGGACCGCGAGCGAGGCCACGCTGGTGGCTATGCTCGCAGCCCGCCAACTGGCACGCGAGGCGGGCGCTGACGACGACGCGATGACGGTGTATACATCCGACCAGGCGCACTCCTCGGTGATCAAGGCCGCGATGATCGCGGGGCTGGCCAAGGGGCCGACGGACCGCTCGCGTGTGCGCACGGTCGAGAGCGACGGCGAGCACCGGTTGGACCTGCGAGCGCTGCGCACGATCATGCATCGCGATGCTTCGGCTGGGCTCGTGCCGACGTTCGTGAGCCTGACAGCGGGGACGACCTCGTCGGGCGCGTTCGATTCGATCGATGGCGCGTGCGATGTGGTAGATGCCCTGCTGTCGTCCCCTGCGTCGCTGAACGAAAGCTCCCCCGACGGCGACGGGGGAGCGTGCCACACGCCCTGGGTGCATGTGGACGGCGCGTGGGGCGGGGTGTCGGCCGTGTGCCCCGAGCACCGAGGCTGGATGGTGGGGCTGGAGCGCGCGGACTCGCTGTGCGTGAACCCGCACAAGTGGCTGCTGACGAACTTTGACTGCGATCTGTTTTGGGTGGCCGACCGCAAGCCGCTGATCGAGGCGATGTCGATCACGCCCGAGTACCTGCGTAACGCGGCGAGCGACGCGGGCGCGGTGATCGATTACCGCGATTGGCAGGTGCCGCTGGGCAGGCGGTTCAGGGCGCTCAAGCTGTGGTTCGTGGTTCGGCACTACGGCCTCGAAGGCCTGCGGGCGTTTATCCGTCAGCACTGCGAGTGGGCAGCGTGGCTGGAAGAGCAGATTCAGGCCGACGACCGATTCGTACTCGCGGCACCGCGGTCGCTGAACCTGGTGTGCCTGCGGCTGGCTGCGGGTGACGAGGCGACGGCTGAGCTGCTTGAGAAGGTGAACGCGAGCGGCAAGGCGTACTGCACGCACACGGTGCTCGGCGGGGGTGAGCAGGGCAAGCGCGTCATCAGGGTGGCGATCGGATCGACAACAACCCGGCAGGAGCACGTTGAGGCGCTGTGGGAACTGCTGTGTGCCCATGCCAACTGAGCACGCCACCCGAGCAAGCCGACGAACCGCGGCTGCCTTCTGACAGGTGGGCCGCTGGCGGGTACGCTGGGGGCAGATGCACGGAGCCACGCAGCCAACTCGACTGAACGGACCGCTGGGTATCGCGCTGCTGCTTGTGGCAGCGCTCATCGGGCTTGGTGGGATGGGGGGGTGCTCATCGCCGCCTGAGAACATGGGGCGGTTTGCGGTCTCGGCGGGGTCGTACGACTCGGCGATCGACGCCAGCCGAGCGGTGCTCGCGGACTATGGATTCGAGCTCGACCGGGTGGATGCAGCGGGCGGCGTGGTGACCTCGCAAGACAAGCGAACGGCTGGGCTGGTGACGCCTTGGGACGGCGAGCAATCGACCGCACGCCAGGAGTGGGAAGACTTCATCAACCGCCAGTCCCGGCAGGTGCGGGTGGTGTTCGAGCCAGCCGACGGCGGGGACGCGACGCGCGGCGATCTGCGCGACGCGGATGCGTTGGGTGTGGGCATCGAGGGCCGGGTCGAAGTGGTGATCTATCGCTACAACCGTGCGCACCGCCGGCTGCAGACCGAGGCGGTGAACCTGAGCAGCTACGCGGGCGACCCCTTGATGCAGCGCCGACACGGCACGCGGTACGAGGTGGCCCGCGAGCGCGACGGCCTCCTGGAGCGGCGGATCGCGTCATCGATCGAGCAGGCAATGGGTCAAGCGAGTTCAAGCCGAACCGAACCGTAAAGCGACCGGTGTTTGGGGCATTGTTGTAACACGGGCGTTTGGGTGCCCGGCGCGCGCGCCAACCACGCAGGCACGGTCCACCGTTGTTACAACCAGCAAGCCGGTTCTGGCGCCGTCAGGAGCTGTGCATGTCTGCGGTTATGGCCCGTCCTATAACCGGGTGTAGGCTTTAGATTTTCCTTAGAGGGTGCCTCTCAGGACTTGACGACTCGAGTCGGAACTCGAATGCTTGCAACCCTTTGGGGTGAGTTCCGCCTGCTATGTGCGATCAAGGAGATACCTGAGATGGAGAGCTTCCGAAAAGCGTTCGGTGTTGTGGCGGCGCTGGCGATGACTGCACCTGTTTCGCTCGCGAGCCAGGTCTACACGCCGCTGTCCTTTGGCCCGCTAACCGCGCCGGGCGGGGGTCTGTACTACACCGAGGTGTACGACATCACGCCCGACGGCGAGTCGTACGTTGGTTTGGTGAACAACTTCACGGCGCGGTGGGTTGACAACGGCACGACCTACACGATGAGCACGCCGGGCGCAGCCATCGGCCTCTCGGCCAACGGTCAGGTTGCCGTGGGCGGCTTGTCGGGCGATCAGCGCCTGTGGAACATCAACGACGCGGCGGGGTCGAACATCCCCAGCACGCAGCTTCAACTCCCGCCGAGCACCTTTGTCAACGGTCTGCTCTACGGCACGAATCACGATGCCACCGCGTTCAACATGGTCAGCAACGGTCAGCCGGTCGTCGTGCATGACGGGCAGACCTTCCGGCCCAATGATGCATTCACCGCGATCGACCCTCAGGCATTTGCCGGCGCCAACCGTGGTATGGCGCAGTTCGCCCCGGTCATCGTCACTCTGGGATTCGTGCCCGGTGTCAACGCCAACGCGTTCCGTGTGAACTATGAGACCAGCGAGGTGAACCCGCTGTTCGCTCCTGCTGGTGCCACAAGCACCTCCGTGGGCGGCGGGGCATCGGGGGCGCAGCTCTCGGGCGATGCCTCGATCGTGGGCGGTTCGGCGGTCTTCCCGGGCGAGTCAACTGCTTCGCAGCCGATCTATTGGGATGCCAGCGGCACCGCCCACCGCATCCCGGGCGTGGGCGGGCGGAACTTCGGCAGGATGAACGCGGCCAACTACACCGGCACGCTGCTCGGCGGCGGTCTGTTCGGTGGAGGTCTGCAGAACAACGCCGTGTTGTTCGACATCGCCACCGAGACCACGCTGAACCTCAACGAGGTGTTCGCGGATGTCATCCCCACCGGCTGGGTTCTGACGTTTACGCTCCATATCTCCGACGACGGCTCGCGGATCTTCACACGTGCGCTCGCGCCTGACGGCACGGCACGGGTCGTGCTGCTCGAGGGCGAGTACGTGCCCGCGCCGGGCGCGTTCGGCCTGCTGGCGATGGGCGGCATCGCTGCGACCCGCCGCCGGCGATGAGCAAACCGCGCCGGTCTATCCAACGTGATTTACGCAGGCCCCGCGAGAGCGGGGCTTGTGCTTTCTTGGTGCGATGACCATCTGGATGCTACGAGTCGCTGTGATCTGAACGACTCCGTTGCTCGCCATTGAGGCGATGTAGGGTCTATCCTGCAAGCTGCTAGGCTGGCAGTTGGAGAGGTCACAGAGGCCCCGCGCAAGCCCTCAACCAACCGGGCAACACTGTCCGATTTCGAAGCGACCGACTCTCAGGCCGTCCCGGAGGTATCCCAGCATGAGCCAGACCCAAAAACCGCCAGTCCGTCAGTCCAGTTCTGAGGGCGAGGCCGAGCCCAAGATCGTGATCCTGGGTGCGGGGCCGACAGGCCTGGGCGCCGGGTACCGGCTCAAGCAGCTTGGTTACAAGAACTTCAAGCTGATCGATCGGCACGACTACGTCGGCGGGTTGGCGCACTCGTTCACCGATGACAAGGGCTTCACGTGGGACATCGGCGGGCACGTCATGTTCAGCCACTACAAGTACTACGACGACTGCTTTGATGCGCTGATGGGCGATGAGTACACGCTGAACGACCGCGAGAGCTGGGTGCGGATGTTCGATCGGTGGGTGCCTTACCCGTTTCAGAACAACATCCGGTACCTGCCGAGGGAGGCTGCGTACGACTGCCTATCTGGGCTGATCAAGGCGCAGACGGGCCAGGGCAAGATCAAGAGCCACAAGGACGCGACGAATTTCGGGGAGTTCATCGACGCGGTGTTCGGCGAGGGCATCGCCAAGCACTTCATGCGGCCGTACAACTTTAAGGTCTGGGCGCACCCGCCTGAGATGATGAACAAGCAGTGGATCGGCGAACGGGTCGCGGTGCTGGACATCGACCGTGCGCTCAAGAACGTGCTGCTCGAGCAGGACGACTTTGGCTGGGGGCCGAACAACCAGTTCAAATTCCCGCTCAAGGGCGGCACGGGCGAGTTCTACAAGCGGTTCGGAGACGTGCTTCGCGAGCACCTGATGCTCGGCGCCGAGGTGCAATCGATCGACGTGGACACCAAGACCATCACCATGACCGACGGGCGGATCGAGGGCTACGACCTCCTCATCAGCGCCATGCCGCTGGATGTGTTGTGCAAGGACGTGCTGACGGGCCAAGTGCCCGAGGACGTGCGCACCACGGCGGCCGGCCTGAAGCACTCATCGGGGCACATGGTGGGCGTGGGCATCAAGCGGCCGTGCCCGAGCACGAAGAGCTGGATGTACTTCCCCGAGGAGAACTGCCCGTTCTACCGGGTGACGTACCTCAGCAACTACTCGCCGAACATGACGCCCGATAAGGATGCGTACTACTCGCTGCTCTGCGAGACGAGTTCGAGCGCGCACAAGCCGGTGGACCCAGCGAAGATCGTGGACAAGACGATCGAGGGCCTTGAGAACGCGGGCCTGCTCGAGCCGGGCGAGCGCGACGACATCGTGAGCATCTGGCACCACGAGGTGGACTACAGCTACCCCACGCCGAGCGTGGAGCGTGACGGCATTCTGGCGCAGGTCATCCCCTGGCTTGAGCAGCGGGACGTCTACAGCCGGGGGCGGTTTGGCATGTGGAAGTACGAGGTCTCGAACACGGACCACACGCTCATGCAGGGCGTGGAACTCGTGAATCGCCTGCTGCTCGATGAGCCAGAGACCACGATCGGGCTGGTGTACGAGACCACCGACGACGGCCGAGAGGCCGCCAAGCACGAGCGGTCCAAGCACGCTGGCTCGGGCGAGAAGAAGCTGGTCGGGGCGGGCACCAAAGCCGGCGGGTAGGGCTCCTGCCCGGCTGTGGTTCGGACTCGCATGCTTGCTGTCTGATAGGGCTTGGCCGCTTTAGCACGGTGGGTGCCAATCGATCGCAAGTCGTTGGCATGCAAGCACATCCCCCCAGATGAAGGTGGGACTGTGCTGGTTGTGCGAAATGCAACATTACCTCTCGGTCCATTGGCAATAAGCCGAGGCATGATGCACATTGGGGTCAGTACACCGAAGTAGTGGGCGGTGGGAGCTGGAATCGGTACGGCTTGGGCCGGGCCGAAGGATCTGCAGAGAGGTATCGAGCCGTCGGCTGTGTGCCGCCGGTGCCCGCTATGAGTGTGCTAACTCGACAATCCGAGTCGCCGTTCCGCGCATTGGACTGGGAGCCCACGGTCGCCCAGTACCTCGAGGAGCAGCACCTGGCCGCCTGGTCAGGGGTGCCGCGCCGACGCGTGCAGTTCGCCGCGACGCTCACGCACTTCCTGTCGGGCATGCGCGATACCGAGGTCTGCCCTCTGTACGGCCGGCACATCACGGATCTTGAATCGTTCTGCTACCAACTCGAACGCATCCTTCCGGGCATCCCGCTGGAACGCCGGGTCGACGGACCCAGCGGGGTTACCGCATTGCTGCGCAGTCGGCACACCTACCGGGCCAGACCCGCGAGCAAATTTCGATATTTCATCTGGCACGATGCCGACGTGCTGCTCCGCAACGATCGCCCGCTGTTTGGTCGGCTGCTCGATGCGCTCATGGGCGTCTCCGCCGAGGCCGAGTACACGAGCGACGAACTGCTGATTCTGCACCGGGGCATCTTCCTGGGCACACAGCACCTGGGCGAGTACCGCCACGACATGGACGGACAGTTCCAGTCGTGGTACGGCGACAAGCGCGGCAACGCGTTCTGGCGCATCGTGACGGGGCTTGATGCGCCCCCGATCGAACTGTTCGAGATTGATCGACTCGTGACGGTCTAGTCACGGGCATGTAAAGGCTGGCCTCAATCCGATACCTGCGCAGCGGCCACACCGGCTGCCGCGATGATCGACGAGAGACAAGCGGGCGTGCGAACGGGTGAAAGCCTGTCGCGCGTCCTTTGTCTTTTTGGGGCAATGGGCCTCTTTGGTGGCACAGGCTTACAGCCTGTGTCGTTGCGGTTCAACATCCGAGGGTTCGCGCCATCGGCTAGCAGGAGTGTTCTTGTTGTGGCATGCGCGCGCATTTGGGGGCGAGGGCATGGTGCGTTCCTCTGTCCACTCCGAATGAAAGACACAGCCTACAAGGCTGTGCCACCGAAGAAGCCCTCATTGACATTCGGGGCGGGTCGTGAGCACTCGCTGCGTTCCTCTGCCACACTCGGAACACCCTCGGGAGTAATCAAAGCACAGGTCGTACGCGCACGCCGGGCAGAGGCCACGGCTGAATCGGCGCCAGCCGCGGAGGCCCTTGAACGTGCGCACGCAGAGCCAGACCACGACGGCGTAGAACGCTGTGTTGGTAGCGAGCGCGGACCGGATTGGGCGCAAGGGGAGCCCTCGAAGCGAGTGCCCGGTGACCAGCCCGGTAGGAGAGGTGCGCGGAGGTAGCTCTATTCCTCCGGCGTAGGTCACGGTGCCCGCGTCATCGAGCTTCCACTCGTGCCAAAGACACGCGAACGGCAGGCCCACGGCTTCGTCCATCCACCCTGGAGGGAATTCCGTTGAGGGCAAAAACTCGTAGTTCCGGACTGTTCCCCAACTCGTTGGAGGACCTAGTTCACCCGGCCACGTATTGCGCGCAACGAGACCTGACCAAGTGGGCCCCCGCAGGTTGAACTGATCCTGTGAAGTTGGGTCGCTCAAGCCGAGCTGAGCCGGCGGAGGGATCGCCATCTCGCGTTCTCGATAGAACCACGACCGGCGTGTAGATCCCCACGTGTAGCGAGCGTTGACGTGGACGTAAGGACCTAGAGACGAGAAATCGACAAAATCGTGAATCATTATGTTCACGTTCTGTGCTCGCTCCTCTAGATAAGCGCCGTGACTGCGATGCTCGGCACCCAAGTAGGTTGTTCCCCAAGCCAGCCCCCAAGCGACCGCAACAGAAGCGAGCAGGCCGAGGACGGCGTAGACAAGGCTGATGCGCGCGATGGTCAGGAGTCGGCGGGCCACGCGGACGAGTGTACCTGATGGGTGGCACTGGCAGCTTGCAGCCAGTGCGACTGCTGGGCAAGCCAGCAGGGCCAACCCCGACGAGGGCTTTATCTCAGAGGGGTCACACGGGCGGGACGCCCGTGCCACAAGAGAGAATCCCGCGTGCTCACGCACGCAACTCTAAACGAACCCCACTGCCCATTCGCCTGCTCGCTACCAGATCCAGCGGAGCCGGCCAAAGTCCGGGATCGGGAACCCCCGATCGCGGTTGAACGATGGGAAGTAGACGAAGAACGCCTTGCCGACGAGCAGTTCTTCGGGTACGACCCCGGCGACGCCTTCGCCCAGGTTGGCTTCGACCCACGGGCTTGGTGTGTCCCACAGCCGGCCGTCGAGCGAGGACGCGCTGTTGTCGCCGCACATGAGGTACTGACCCGGCGCGAGAACCATCGGCTGCATCGGGTGCGTGGAGCGCGAGGGCTGGCCCTGTTTCGAGTGGTTCTGGCCCTGGGCGTTCTTCGTGAACTCCCCGGCCTGGTAGTGGATGTCGCGGTCGAGGCGCACGCGGTGCAGCGTGAACGGCCCGCCGGCAAACTCGATGCGAAGCTCGGGCCGGATGGTTCGGTCAGCGTTGGCGAGGATGTTGCCGCGCGGCATCGGGCCTTGCGTGAGGATGGCCGGGTCGATGTTGGTGGCGCTGGCGACACGCTCGGCGGGGGTCCAGTCGTAGCTGCCCTCGGCGACCTGCTCGCCATCGATCCAGACGCTGAGCCGCTGGTCGGCGTGCCAGAACTCGACGCGGGTGGTTTTTCCCGCAGGCAACGGGGAGCCAAGGCTAGCCGAGCCAAGCTGCGTCCATTGGTCGGTGCCGTCGGGCTTCATGCGCAGCGTGATGTTCTCGCCGTCGATCTCGGCGCGGAACCGGTGGCCACGGGCATCGAGCACGAACGCGATCGAAGTTCCCTCGCCATCGGGCTCGAAGTTGAACGAGGCGCGGACATCGCTGACGGAGAACATGCGCTGCTGACCGCCGCCGTACGGGTAGATGCCCCAGTCCTCTCGGCTGGGGTTCTTGATGTCGTTGTAGGAATAGAAGTCGCAGACCGGGCGGGTGGTGGTATCCCACGCGAGCGCGGTGGGCCGATCGCTCTCGTAGCGGTAGTCGCGGGCGCTACCGATGGTCCAGTTGCGGTCCTTGTCGCCCTCGGCGTTCTGGCCGAGCCATGGGCACTGGAACCCGTTGCGGCTTTCTTCGAGACTCGGCGGAGCGAAGTGGCTGTCGTAGAGCGGCATCCAGAGCTGGCGCTGCTCGCGTTCAGCTTTGCGCTGGATGGTCCAGCCATCCGCGGCCCAGTCGCTTCGGTTGTCGGTCAGGGGTACGGCCTTGCGGGTGAACACGTCGCCATCGACCAATGCGACCTCCTCGCCCGGCAGGCCGACGAGTCGCTTGATGTAGTTCTCGCGCGGGTTGCCCGGGAAGCGGAAGACGACCGAGTCGTAGCGGGCCGGGTTGAAGATGCCGTGCAGGTACTTGAGCACGAAGATGCGGTCGCCGCCGAGCAGGCGGACCTTGGTGCCCATCTCAATGGGCAGACCGCCATCCTCGCCCACGCGCAGGCCGCTCATGGGGTCGGTGACTCTGATGGGATCGGTGAGGGAACCTTGAATACCGGCAGGAGTCTGCGAATTGCCGGCGGTGTCCCACGGGCCTACCGCCCAGTCGTATCCGGTCGCTGGGCTGTGCATGCGCATGTACGCGCCGTGCAGCGTGGGGGCCATCGACCCGGTGGGGATGACAAAGCCCTCGATGATGAAGCCGCGGAAGGTGAACGCCAGCGCCAGCGAGATGATGATGCTGGTGATGGTTTCCTTGATGTCGGCTTTGGGCTTGTCGTCGGCGTGGGGCGTAGCGGTGTTGGAATCCTGAGCCATGGGTGGATGCTACCCGCTTGGCGTGTCAGGGCCAGAGCCGGTGGGTGGGTTCGTGCCGCCTGCTCCGCCGCTCTCGCCCCCGCCGCCTTCACCCGATCCACGCCTGCGGCGCCTTCTTCGGCGTTTCTTGCGGGTCGGGCCGCCGGCATCACCATCTCCTTCAGCCGAGGGGCCAGAGCTTGGCGCACCAGCGGTGCTCTCGTTGCTTGGGGTGCCGTCGGCGGATGGAGTTTGATCCGTCGAGGATTGGTCAGTTTGGCTTTGGCCGGTCGGGCCTGCCTCGCCGCGTTCGGAGCGTTTGCGGCGACGGCGACGCTTCTTGCGGGGCTCGCCTTCGGTGGCACCCTCTTGATCCGTGGGGGGGGCCGCCGGGCCTGCAGCTTGACCGGAATCCGGGCTTGAAGCTGGCGTCGAGGGCCTGCGGTCGTCCCTGCGGGGCTCGCGTTTGGGCTCACGACGGGCATCACGCTGGCTGTCTCGCCGGGGCCGATCGGTTCTCGTTGGCTCAGCGGTTGCGGGCGCTTCGTCGCTGGGCTCGGTGAGGTTCTCGACGGGGATGGCCACCCTCGTGCGTGCTGGCCCGTCGAGCTCGACGAGCACAAGCTGCGTGAGGATCTGGCTGTCGATGACGATGCCGTTGCCCTCGGGCGTGCCGACGTGCTTCTTACGGTTGGGCAGGTTCTTCTTGAGGTCCTGGTAGGTGGAGTCCTCGTAGCGGAGGCAGCACATAAGCCGGCCGCACCGGCCCGAAATTTTGAGCGGCTCAAGCGTGGCCTTCTGCTGCTTGGCTGAGCGCATCGAAACGGGCTTGAGCACCTTGAGGAAGTTCTTGCAGCAGCAGTGCTGGCCGCAGCGTTCGTAGTCGGCGGTGATGCGGGCCTCGTCGCGCGCGCCGATCGCTCGGACGGTCACGCGGGTTTGGGTGTGCTTCTCGACGGCTTCGGTAAACGCGCGGGCTTCGACCCGGTGCTCGCTGGCCACGTACACGGTCAGCCGTTCACCGCCGAGGATGGCCTCGGCCTCGACGACCTTGAAATCATGGCCATGCTCCCTGGCGAGGCGCGAGACTTCTGACCTGATCCGGGAACGGTCGGCTTCGATGGCGGCCTGAGCGTCGATGTCTTCCTTGGTCGCGATGCGAAGGATTCGGCCCGACTGGCTGAACGGGTAGTTGCGCCCGCCGGAGTTCTCGATGTACTCGAGCATCTCCTTGCGCGAGACGCTCTTGGCGCAGCCCGAGTTGGGGCAGGTGCTGGTGAGCATCTCGCCCAGTTCGGTGCCGCGTGTGGTGGTGGCGACGATCTTGGACCCGCAGCCGGGCTTGGCTTCGCCGTTGTAGGGCAGCTCGGCGACGAGTTTCATGATGCCGTGGCGGATGACAATGGTCTTGGGCGCGTTGAGCCGTTCGTACGCGAGGCGGTCCTGCTCGGCGGCTTCGTGCTCGGCGAGGTCGGCCTCGAACTGTGGGAGCGGTGCGATGGGCACAGTGGTCCGTTCTGGCATTCGACGCTTGGCAGCCAGCGCCGCAAGTGGAGAGCATCAAGTGGAAAGCAGCAATAAGAAAGAGCGTTAGCGGCGGCCGCGCTGGCCGCGTGCAGCCTCAAAGAGCCGGGGCAGGTTCTCGCGGGCGCTGAGCTGCACCTCGCTCTGGTTGACGACTTCATAGACAAGCAAGGTCTCGGCCCGGTCGTCGATGACCATGAGCACCTCATCGGGGCCGGCCTTGGTGGTGATCATGGAGTGCCCCTCGCTGCGCACAGCGGCATCGGCCCATGCCCGAGGCTCATGGGGCGCAAGGCCCGTGAGCAGCGCGACCAGCAGGCCGAGCATCGTGACGATAAGCGAGGCCTCGATGGCGCGGTCCCAGCCGGAACCGGTGAGACATTCGTTCTGAGCCGTGCGATCGTTCATCGTCCGCCCTCCTGGGCGGCGTCGCGCCGCATGTCGCGGTAGCCAAGCCCGTCGAGCTGCGATCGGCTGTGGTTCCAGCGGACCGTGACCATCTCTTCGTTGATGGTGTCGAGGATGTAGACCGCGTTGGAATCGCCGCCCTGGATCTCGCCGCCGATCATCAGGTAGCTGCCCCGGCCACGGTCAAGGCCCTCTTGCGCTTGGCCCGGGCTTGCAGCCCAATGCACGACCACCACGCCAGCGAGCAGCGCGAGGTTGGCGCCGAGCAAGACCCTGAGGCGGCGAGTGGGGCGTTGCTGGCTTGGGCGTTGGCGGGGTGGGCTTTGGCTTGGTTGCGGATCGGGCACGGGCAGCCTCCGGGGCGAACGAGCCGTGGAGCGGGATGGTGAGGACGCAAGGCCTTGGGGTCAGTCCTGGTGGCCGCGCTTGCTGGGCAGGGCCTGAGCCCCGAGGCCAACTGCGACCAGCACCGCGATCACCAGAAACGTGGTGATGATCGGCGGCTCAGCGGTCTGGCTGGGCACGGGCGGGCGCTGCTGAACGGTGTCCTGCAGGGCACTCGCGGCGGTGGTCAGGAGCATGATCGCAGCGAGGCCCAGGGCGGCGGGTAATCCGGTGGGCAGTCCTGCTGAGATCGATCGTCGGGCTTTCTTGGGAAGGTTCATCACCCGGATGATAGCTGGAACAACCCACCGCCCCAACCCCTGTCTGCAAGCCATGCCTGAGCCCCTGTACAACCGAGTTCATCGCTGCGTCCCTAAACCGCAACTCCAGCCAACGGCTCGAGCCACGGAGCGGGCGAGCACGGGGCTGCCTCGAGCCGGCGCACGTCGCCGCCAGCAGAGAGCAGCGGGCCAGCGTGGGCTTCAAACGCCTCGCGCGAGAGATCGACGGTTCCCCAGCGCTTGCTGCGGGTCTTCATGGCCCGGGCGTAGTCGCTCACAGCGACGATCCTCGGGGCGTACCAGACGCCCTCGAACCCAAAGATTTCGTCGAACAGGTCGCCCGCCGGCGGCTGGGCGCTCGAGTAATAGAACACGAACGCGGCCTCAAAGTCCGGGCCGAACAGGGTTTGCCAGGCGAGCATCGAACGCACATCCTCGGCGTTGACCCATGATTCCAGCCGGGGCGAGCGGCTGCGCGCAGCCCTTCCCACCCGCGCCGACTTGGCAGCCGGGGCGAGCCGGCGGCCTTTGACATCGATCAGCAGGTTCGAGCCCAGCCCGTAGAGCACGAAATCGAAATTCTTGAGCGATCGGCTCTCGGTTCCGTGCTGGGCATCGGAGAACCGATAGCTGTCCTTGCCCGGAACCAGAGCCCGCTTGGCCTCGTTGACGCTCACGCACGGCACGCGCAGCTTGCGGGCCATGGCCTCGAACGCTCGCTCGTAATGGTGGTGCCTCTGGCCCATGCCATCGAGTGTACTGTTTGGAACACGATTGGTCTATGGGCGGAGTATGGCCACAGAACCGGAACCCGTACCCAAATCCGGAGCGGAGGCCGATGCCGGTCCAAAGGTCAGCCCCAGCCGATCGAGAACCAGTTCCTGGGTCTCAGGATGGTGGGCCAGCCTGCCATGCCAGTCGGCGATGGTGACCACATCGTCCGTCGGGCACGCCCGTGCGGACCAATCGGGCACGGCTCCGTCCCCAACCAGCCCCAGGCTGCCCGCCCAGAGCTGCTTGCTCCAGCGCCACCAGGCGGCGGGCTTCCACCACGCGATTCGGGCGGATGCGGGCTGTTCGAATGCCCCCATCGGCCTGCCGACCACCGCCGTCAGTTCGACCGGGCGGGGGCTGGTCAGGTCCAGCGCAGCCAAAAAATCGGAGCCCGGCAAGAGGTCGCGGCCCGCCTCGCCCGCTCCATCGGCCAGGCCCCCGAGCAGCGCGGTCAGCGGGGCATCGGGGTCGCGCTGCCACCGGATCCACTGCTCGCGCGCCTCGCCCGCGGCACGGATTCTGGCCAGCGGAGCGCCGGCGTAGGGCGTGCCGATGGTGATGAGCCGGCTGCTCGAGAGCCAACTGCCCGCGAGTTCAGAGCCGTGATCCATCGCGTCCATCGCGTCCATCGCGTCCAGCACGACCAGCCCGCCCATCGAGTGCGCCACCACGTCCACGCGTGCATCTGGAGCCAGTTCCAGTGCAGCCAGGCAGTCGGCGAGCAACGCGGCCGACGCAGCGATCGGCTGGTCGTTGGGGTACTCAAACACCGCGACGGCGATGGGCCTGCCCGCCTCGTCGCGGGCGAGCAAGAGGGTTTCGATGAGCGTGTCGAAGGTCTTGCCGGTGTCGTCGAGTCCGTGGACCAGCAGCACCGTGCGGGTGTGGCG
>CAYGSG010000054.1:0-18870 GCA_964352615.1 uncultured Phycisphaeraceae bacterium | reverse complement strand
GAAGAACTCGACGACATGGTCGCAGAGCTCGACCACCAGAAGGAAGCGGCCCCCCTTCCTCAGGCCAAAGACACTCCGCCCCCCAAGCCCAAGCCGGAACCCGCTCCTGAGCCCGAGGCAACGCCAACCCCTCAGCCCGCTTCGGCACGGGAACCGGCACCTGAGCCGGTGCCCGTCGCAGCCGCCGCGCCCAAGCCGCCCGCTGTGCCCGCCAAGCCAACACGCGACTTTGCCCCGGCCATCGCTATGGCGTACCGCGCGGGAGCTGTCGCGCTCTCGCCCATCGCCAAGGTGCTCGATACACAGCCGCGCATGCTCCGCGACTCCATCGGCTGGGTCGGCGCGATCACCGTGTTCTACGCGGTGTGCCTGTGGACGTACGCTCTGCTTTTCCGCGGCACATCCGCGCCCGAGCAGCCGACGCAGGGCGTGACCATCGTCGGCGAAACGCAGCAGGGGGAGTGACGCAGGCGCTGCGTTCATCCATCAATGACTTCGGAGTTGGCTCGGTCTTGATCGGACAGGAAGCGGCTCCAATACACACGCAGCCCTGCCAAGCAGTCAGCGTCTCCTCCCTCTGCCAGGTGCAATAAGAACCGCGCCACGACGCGCTTCTGCGTTGCGCTCAACAGCGCAACACGGGCACTCTCCGCGTTCGTTATCTCAGTGGCTCGTTCGCACCACGACTCCGGACACAAGTGTTCAATCAGAAACTCGAACGGATTGCGGAACGTCACCGATTCGGGATCGGGCAGGTACTTGGCTAAGTACTGCGTCATATAAGCGGGCAAGTAGTATCGAAACGCCTCGGGTCCCATGAAGCTCATGGCAGATCCACCCGGGTCCCCTTGTTCAATATCTTCCTCTTGCCAAGGCCTGTACCAACCACCGCGATTCTGTCTCCGTCTGAATGACTCCGATTCGCTGTAGTATTCTTCGTATGCATCCTGCAGAGTGATGCCCTTGCCAAGTTTGACACCTTTGAACGCATCCTCGATGTCACGGAGAAGCGCTGCGGTTCGAGCGGCCTCTCTCGGATCGTCATTCATTTGACTCAGAACTCCGCCTGCCTGGGTGCGCGCGGGAACGGGATCACGTCGCGGATGTTCTGCATGCCGGTGGCGAACTGGATGAGCCGTTCGAACCCGAGCCCGTAGCCCGCGTGGGGCACGGTGCCGTAGCGCCGCAGATCGCGATACCACCAGTAGTTCTCGATGGGCAGGCCCATCTCGGCGAGGCGGGCATCAAGCACATCGAGCCGTTCTTCGCGCTGGCTGCCGCCGATGATCTCGCCGATGCCCGGCACGAGCACGTCCATCGCTGCGACCGTTCGGCCAGGCGCACCATCGGTGCCCTCGTCGTTCATGCGCATGTAGAAGGCCTTGATGTCCGCCGGGTAGTTGATGAGCACGACCGGCTGCTTGAAGTGCTCCTCGGTCAGGTACCGCTCGTGCTCGCTCTGCAGATCGAGCCCCCACTTGACGGGGTACTCGAATTTTTTCTTAGCGTCTTCGAGCAGCTTGATCGCATCGGTGTAAGCCAGCATCTTGAAGGGCGTATCGATGACGTGCCGAAGCCGAGCGATCAGCCCGGGCTCGATGCGTTCATCAAAGAACGCCATGTCGTCGGCGCGGCGGGTGAGCAGCTCATCGAGCAGGGTTTTCAGCATGGACTCGGCAAGAACCGCAACATCGGCCAGGTCGCCAAACGCGATCTCGGGCTCGATCATCCAGAACTCGGAGAGGTGCCGAGTGGTGTTGGAGTTCTCCGCGCGGAACGTCGGGCCGAAGGTGTAGACCCGGCTGAGCGCGCTGCAATACGTCTCGACGTTGAGCTGGCCCGACACGGTCAGGTGCGCCTCGCGGCCGAAGAAGTCCGCGTTGAAATCGATCTGGCCGTCTTCGGTCTTAGCGGGGTTGAGCGCATCGAGCGTGCTCACGCGGAACATCTCGCCCGCGCCCTCGCAGTCGCTGGCCGTGATGATCGGCGTGTGGACGTAGTAGAACTCGCGGTCGTCAAAGAACCGGTGGATGCCCGTGGCAAGCGTGTGGCGAACCCTGGCCACGGCTCCGAAGGTGTTGGTCCGCGCGCGCAGGTGAGCGATCTCGCGCAGGTACTCAAAGCTGTGCTGCTTGGCGCTGGCGGGGTAGGTGTCCGGGTCTTCGACCCAGCCGACGACCTTGATGGCGGTGGCTTTGAGCTCGACGCTCTGGCCCTTGCCGCGCGACTCGACCAGTTCGCCGACAGCTTCAATTGAGCAGCCCGTCGTAAGCCTGAGCACCTCGGCCTCGTAGTTGGGCAGGTCGCTCGGCGCGACGATCTGGATGGGGTCGAAGCACGTGCCGTCGTGGAGCTGGATGAAGCTCAGGCCGGCCTTGGAATCGCGGCGTGTGCGCACCCAGCCCTTCAGCGTGACCTGCGTGCCGGGTGCTGCCTTGAGCGCGTCTTTGACCATGAGCCACTGCATCGCGATTCGCCGTCCTTTCAGGCGAACGCTGCATCAGCCGGTGCGGTCGCCAAGGCCGGAGAATAGGGCGATTGGAGGGCGTGCGAGCCGCTGGCTCAGATCGGCTTGATCTTGCCGTTGGTCTTGTCGCCCTCGGCCATGCCCCACTGGCTCAGGGCCGTGCCCACAAGCGTCAGCCAGAGCAGGGCCGCGACGTAGCGCATCGCGCCGCTCGGGTCGGGGAACATGACCAGACCCGCAACGACGACGCTGGCCAGCGTGACGAACATCGCCACCGACCATGAAGCGGTGCAGATCAGCAGCGCCAGGCCCATGACCAGGCACGCGCTGAGCACCGCAAACGCGAGCGGCACGTTGGCCGCGACCGCGGGCGGCAGGCTGTCGAGCGGGATATCCCAGGTCGTGGCCGCCAGCTCGCAGGTGGTGGCCCATGCCGGGAACCACATACCGGCGGTGGTGCCGAGCAGCCCGACCGCGATCGCGGGCGGGAAGAACAGGCGTCGGCCCAATGACTGCGAACCGAAGTAGATCGAGCCGAACGCGAGCCCAAAGAGCATCGCCATCGGGCCGCTATCGCCCATGCTCAGCTTCATCCCGCCGATGCCGAGAAACGCGATCGCAGCGCCCCACGAGAGCCATACCGCGACCCGCCGGCCCGCCGGGCCATCGACGCGCTGCACGAAGTTCGGGCGGGGCGCGACCTTCTTGGCCGCTGCGGCCTGCTGCTGGGCCAGCTCGCGGCGGTGACGGGTGCTGGTGGTCTGAAGCTGTGTGCGCAAGCGGCCCGCGAGTGATTCCTGCTCTTCGAGCTTGGCGGCGAGTTCTTTCTCGCGCTGCTCGCCCTGCTTCAATATCTCGGCGAGCTTGCTCTCCAGCTCGCGCTGGGTCTTCTGAGCCGTCGCCTCGATTTCTTTGATCTTGGGCTCCAGCGCGCGGCGCTCCGCCTCGTACTGCTGGAGCAACTGCCGGTTGTGCGCCTGGTCTTCGCCCGAGATCGCCTCGGCGGCCTGACGCGACAGATCGGCCTCGCGCTGTTCCAGCTCCGAAGCCCGGCGGACCAGGCTCCGGCGGGATTCATCAACCTCCGCCTTGAGCTCTTCGAGCTGCTTGCGCTCCTCGCGAAGCGCGTTCTGCTTCTGCGATGCATCACGCTCACGATTGGCCACGTCGGCGGTCCGCTGCTGGATGTCGTGCTCGAGCTTGGCTAGCGCTGCCCGCCTGCGTTCGGCCTCGGCGCTGTTGCGCTCGATCGCCTCGCCCTGGCTGGCCATCTCGTGCCGCAGCGCCGCAAGCTCTTCTTGCCGCTTGGCAAGTTCGTCGCGGGCGGTCCCGATCTGGTCCCGCTCCGAGGCGAGATCGGTCTCGGCGGCGACCTGCCGCTCGTAGGTGGCACGCACCGACCGCAGGCGATCGACCAGCGTGTCGACGACCTCGGTCACATCGGGACCCTCGGTCGCGCTCAGAAGCTCGGGATTGGTGGACGGCAGTTCGTTGGGCAAAGTCATGGCAACACCTCTCATCCATTTTCGTCATACACAGGACCCCTATGCCCGCACCCGCCGCAGGGACGGCACTCTTGGCTGCCGCAGGCACCGGTCGTACCCGTCATGCAGCCGGCGTACGTCCCAGAACCCGTTGACCTTGGTGCAAAGCTCGGGCTACCACGGGCCTTGCGACTGGACCTGAACCCATCGCCGCGCGTTCTGATAACCCGGTGGCCGATCTGCCTGCTCCATCCAGCCCAACCCCCACGCCGACTACCATCGGGCCGCTGTGCGCCCCACCGAACCATCCATCCCGCCGCCGCCTTTGGGGCTTACGCACGCGCAATACCTGAGCGCGTGCCGGGAACTGGGCATCCACGCCAAGCGGGCCAGCGAGACCTACCACGCCGCGTTCCGCGACGGGCTGCTACCTGAGCCGCACACCCCTGAGCCGATCGCGCAGACGCTGACCGAAGAAACGCCCGAGGGCCTGACCACCAAGTTCCTGACGACGGTGCCCGGTACGACCAAGGGGCCGCTGGCGGGCCATCCCAGCGCGAGCACGATCGAGGTCGAGTCGGTCGTCATCCCCATGCTGACGCGCTCGGGCCGGCGCACGTTCACCCTGTGCGTGAGCAGCCAGGTCGGCTGCGCGATGGGCTGCGGCTTCTGCGAGACCGCGCAGATGGGGCTGATCCGCTCGCTCTCCGCCAGCGAGATCGTCGGCCAGTGGTTCAACGCCCGGCACACGCTCGGAAACAACATCGCCAACATCGTGTTCATGGGCATGGGCGAGCCGATGGACAACCTTGATGCCGTGCTGCAAGCCGTCGAAATCCTGACCGACCACCACGGCGCATCGATCCCGATGAGCAAGGTCACCATCTCGACCGTCGGCCGCATCGACGGCATACGCACGTTCGGTGAACGCATCGCCCAGCCCGGCTGGAAGCGGCTCGGCCTGGCTATCAGCGTCAACGCGCCCAACGACGAGATCCGCGACGAGCTGATGCCCATCAACCGGGCCATGCCGATGGCCGAGCTGCAACAGGCCTTGCTCGATCTGCCCATGGTCCGCACCCGCAAGATCTGCTTTGAGTACGTGCTGATCCCCGGCGTGAACGACCAGCAGGACCACGCCCGCCAGCTCGCTGCGTTCCTCAGGCCTTGGGCCAGCACGACCGATCGGCCCGTGCCCAATGGCCTGGTCAACGTCATCCCGTACAACCCGAGGCGAAACTCGCCTTGGCCAGCGCCCGAAGAGAGCGACGTCGAGGCGTTCATGAGCTGGCTGATCGAAGAGGGTTTGTTCGTCAAACGCCGGCGCACCAAGGGCCGGTCGGCGATGGCGGCGTGCGGCCAGCTCGGGGCCGCCCACATCCGCAAACGCCGATTCGTCGAGCTTTCGACCCCCACCGGCGATGCCTGAACCAACCACGTCACCGACCGATGCCGTCCTGCGCGAGCCGAACTCACGCAATCGCCAACGGCTCGCATGGGCCATTGCCTTCTTCTATCTCTTGCTCGTGCTCGCGTCGCACCTGTGGATCGCGACAAGGCCCGAGCCCGCGCCGTCCGCGAAAGACGACCGGCTCGTGCTGCCCGTCATGACCGATGGCGGCCCGGCCGGTGGAATGACCGCACGCGTGCGCATCAAGCAATGGGGCCAGCCCAACGAGCGGCCATCGGTCGTGCTGCTGCACGGCTCGCCCGGTTCGTGGAGCGGGTTCGCCCAGCTTGGCCCGCGCCTCCACCAAGCCGGCTACCACATCGTCGCGCCCGACCTGCCGGGCTTTGGCCAGAGCGATAAGGACCTGCCCGACCTGAGCGCACGCTCGCATGCTTACACGGTGCTGGCCATGCTCGATGCGTTGGGCCTCGAACGTGCGCACCTGGTGGGCTGGTCGAACGGCGGAGCGGTCACGCTGCACGCCGCGGATATCTCGCCCGAGCGGACCGCGAGCCTCACCTTGCTGGCCTCGATCGGCGCGGTGCAGGCCGAGGGCTCGGGCAGTCACTTTTTCGAGCACAGCAAGTACCGGCTCGGTCTCGGCGCGCACGCGGCGCTGCGGTGGCTCACGCCGCATTTCGGCGCGCTGAGCCGAGATGATGTCGCTTGGCTGCGCAACTTCGATGACTCCGACCTGCGCCCAAATGGGGCGATCATGCGCTCCGTGCGCACGCCGACGCTCGTTCTTCACGGCAGGCACGACTTTCTGACGCCCGCGTGGGGAGCCGAGCTGCACCACCGGCTGATGCCCGAGAGCCGATTGGTGATGCTCGACGCGAGCCACTTCATCCCGTTCATGCAGGCCGAGGAGGCCGCGACGCATCTAGTCCCCCACTTCAATCGGCATGATGCGCCGAATGTGATGGCTCGCACGGATGTGGTGGACCTGTCGCCGGTTGGTCCGCCGAGTGCAGTTGAACGGTTGGTGCGATCGCTGCCGTGGTGGGCGCTTGCAGTGTTGATCGCGCTGCTGACGGCGCGTTGGCCCGAACTGGCTGCAGCGGTGGTCGCGGTGCTCGTGCTGTGGCTGTGGCTGGACGTGGGCGTCGGGCTCGTGGGCCTGTTCATCGGGATACTCGAACTCCACGGCAGGCGGACGAAGCTCTCGCCCGGCGAGGCATCGCTGTGGATCCGTCGTGCGCACGCGGACCCTGCACGCACCGCGGCTCGGCTTCGGTTCATGCCGTGGGAACGGCAGGCGGGGCTTAGCGCCGGTCGCATCGCAGCAGCGCCGAGCGCTCGCTGGGCGGCGGGTTCACTCACTGGTGCCATGCTCTGGATCGCGCTGACGCAGCTCGCAGCGGTGGTCACCGTCTTGACCATCGAGCCGAGGCTCGGCTGGTTGCCCGGCACGGCGCAGCCGATTGCGGTACTGATTATCGCATGCATCGTTGTGCGCACAGCGGTGCAGCTTGCCACGCGTGTCGGCAGGCAGCGCTTTGCAGCCCGACTCGCCCGCCTTCGTACGCATGAGTTCTGGCTGACGTGGGCGTACTACCTGCTCATCTCGCCGAAGCTCATGGCACTTGCGGCCAGGCACGGCCCGATGACGTGGACGTGCGCCAATCCGGGCATGCCGATGGGCGGCGGAGTGATCGGCGAGTCCAAGGCGTTCATTCAGAACACGCTTGAACGCGCGGGCGGCTCGGCCCTCACCGCCAAGCTCGTCGAACCCGGCCCGAGCCCGCGCGAACGGGCGCGCACGATTGCTTCACTCGTCGAGACCGATCCGGCGCTCGGCGGTTGGCCGGTGATTCTGAAGCCCAACTCGGGCATGCACGGCTTCGGGGTGCGCCGGGCGCGATCGGCCGAGGACGTCGAGCGGTACTGCCGATCGATGCCACGCGCGATCGTGGTGCAGCGGTACCACCCCGGGCCACGCGAATTCGGCGTGCTGTGGCACCGCCAGCCAGATGGCACGGGCGCGCTGTTCGGGATCACGACCAAGACGCTGCCCACCGTTCAGGCCGACGGCGTGCGCACGCGTGAGCAGCTTGTGCTGCGCGACCGACGGCTGAGGCTCCAAGCCGGCGTGCTGCTGGCGAGGCTCGGCGCCGACCGTGACACGATCGACCCTGCTGGCGCGCGCATCGCGCTTGGTATCGCGGGCAACCACGCCCAAGGCTGCCGATTCGACGACGGTTCGGAGCTTGCAACGCCCGAGCTGTGCGCGGCCCTGACCGGGCTTGCCGATACGTTCGAGGCTGGCGGCATGGACTTTGGCCGATTTGACCTGCGGTGCGAGACCGAGGAGCAGCTCAGGCGGGGCGAGGGCCTGGCGGTGATCGAGCTGAACGGCACGACCAGCGAGGCGACGCACCTCTACGCGCCGGACCGGCCGCTGGGCTGGCGGCTGGGCATACTGCGGCGGCAGTGGGCGTTGCTGTTTGCGATCGGCGCGCGCAGGCGAGCCGAGGGCCAGCGCCCGGTTCGGCTGCGGGAGCTGTTGGGCGGTCTGGTCGAGCACTACCTGGGCCTGCCGGGGGAGCAGACGATCAGGTAGGGAGCCCAGCCGAGCGGGCTCGAGCGAGAATGCGAGGGTCGGGGCGCGATGGGCGTGACCCGGGCGCGCAGGGCTCTATACTGGTGACCCGAGCCCGGAGCCGTCGCCGAGGGCCACGGGCCTATAGCTCAGTTGGCTAGAGCGCACCCCTGATAAGGGTGAGGTCACAGGTTCGAGTCCTGTTAGGCCCATTTCTTTCTTTCGCCCTGCGGCGCTTCTGTAGAACGCGGCGCGAAATCCGGCCTCGGCCGAGCCCATAAGTGAGACCGGGCCGAGCGCCCAATCTGGCCCACGCCCGATCGCAACGGGCGGGGCGGCCCCGCGTGGGATGGAAGGCCGATGAGCAGTCGCAAGGAAAAGACATTCGGCAGCGACTTTCGTCGGTTCTTCGGCCGGGGGCTTGCGATCCTTCTGCCTTCGGTGCTGACGCTGTGGATTATCTACCAGCTCTTTTTGTTCGTGCTGAACAACGTGGGCGCTCCGATCAACACGGGCATCCGCGTGGTGGTCATCGAGGCGGCGCCGCGGATCTGGTCGAACGAGCAGTTGCCGGCCATGTTCCGCGTCACCGAGGCGGACATGGTTCGCGAGCGTGCGCAGCTCAGCGGCCCCAGCGCGACACGGGTGACCGACCAGGCCCTTGAGGAACGCATTCGGCGCCAGCAGTTCAAGGACTGGTGGGACGGCACGCCGGGGATGAACCTGATCGGCCTCGCGGTGGCGGTGGTGACGATCTACTTCGCGGGCCTGGTGCTGGGCGGGTACCTGGGCAAGCGGCTTTACCACCGGATCGAACAGCTCATCGCGCAGATACCGGGGTTCAAGCAGTTGTACCCGCACGTCAAGAAGGTTGTGGAGATGATCTTCGGCGAGAGCTCGTCCAAGGCGTTCACGCAGGTCGTGCTGGTCGAGTACCCGCGTAAGGGCATCTGGACGATCGGGCTGCTCACGAGCGACGGGTTCAAGGAACTCCGCGAGCACGCCCAGAGCGACGTGGTCAGCGTGTTTATCCCGACCTCGCCGACGCCGATGACAGGGTTCGTGGTCAACTTCCGCCGCGATGAAGCCAAGCCCATGACGATGAGCGTGGAAGAGGCGTTGCGGTACGTGATCTCGGCGGGGGTGCTCTCGCCGGACGACCCGATCCAGGGCCGAGCGGTACCCAAGGGCGACGGTGCCAAGGCTTTGGAGCCCGGCTCGCAGGGCTGAGGAGCGGGCGACTGGCGGGGTATACTCGCTATTGGCTCGGTGGCTGTTGCGAGCCGAGCGTTTGTTGCTGCGTGCCAGGGATGGCCCGCGCTCACGACGAAAGGAATCGGCATGCGGATCGACGTGGTAGGGCGTCATTTGGAGGTCACCGAAGCGATCCGCAGCCACGCCGAGGCGAAGCTCGAGAAACTCACGCAGTTCTTTGGTGCGACCCAGCAGATCACCATGACCATCGCCAAAGAGGGAAGCCACGGGCACGACACCTTCGAGGTTGAAGTCATGGTTGAAGTCGAGCGGCACGAAACGATCGTGGCGAGGGTGCTGGGCGACGACCTCTACAAGCTCATCGAACAGGCCTGCCAGAAGGCGGCCAGGCAACTCAAGGACCTCAAGGAGAAGCTCAAGCCCGGGCACCACCGTTAGTCGCACGTTCCACCAGCCCGGACGAGCCAAGAGACCCCACCATGAACCTCACCGACCTTGTGGCAGAGAACGCGATCGTCGCACCGGCTTCCTCTTCCGACCGCGACGGCGTGATCGGCGAGCTGGTAGACGCGCTCATCAACTCGGGCGCGATCGGAGCCGAGCACCGCGACGCGTTGATCGAGTCCGTGCTTCAGCGCGAGCGCAAGGGCTCGACGGGCTTTGGCAAGGGCGTGGCCGTGCCGCACGTCAAGTTCGAAGGCGTCTCGAAGATGGCCGCGGCGATCGGGCTGAGCCCCAAAGGGGTTGATTTCAAAGCCCTCGACCAGCAGCCGGTCTTCTCGATCTTCTTGCTGCTGAGCCCGGCGGAACGCCCCGAGGAGCACTTGCAGGCGATGGAAGTGATCTTCCGCAACCTGAGCAAGGACACGTTCAGACGGTTCCTCCGCCAAACATCCGATGTGGCCGAGGTCCGAGCGTTGCTCGCCGAGGCCGATGGCCACCACCTGCCGGGCTGACGTTCACGCGGATTCGCTCCCGTTCGCTCGCACGAAACACCCTTGAGGAGCCCATGCGGTGGCCACGGTTCGCACAACCGTCAAGATCGTCAACAGGCTCGGGCTGCACGCCCGGCCGGCGATGTCGTTCGTCGAGACCGCGAGCGGGTTCAAGTCGAAGATCACGGTGAGCAAAGACGGGGAAAGCGTGGACGGCAAGTCGATCATGCAGATGATGATGCTCGCGGCGACCAAGGGCACGCCGCTGGACATCGAGGCCGACGGCGGCGATGCCCAGCATGCCTGCGACGCGCTCAAGCGGCTGATCGAATCCGGCTTCGACGAGGACTGACCGACCGGTCGGCTTCAGACCGCCGCGACGCGTTCATCCACACGCTCGATTTTGGCTCCGAGCGGCGCGAGCCGTTCTTCAAGCCGTTCGTAGCCACGGTCGAGGTGGTAGACGCGGTTGACAACCGTGGTGCCCTCGGCGGCAAGCCCGGCCATGACCAGACCAGCCGAGGCTCGAAGGTCGCTGGCCATCACGGGTGCGCCGCGGAGCTTGTCGACACCCGAGACCACGACCGTGCCGCCCTGGCGGTAGAGCTTGGCGCCCATGCGCGTCAGCTCGGCGACGTGCAAGAACCGCTCAGGGAAGATGCGCTCGGTGACGACCGAGTTTCCCTCTGCCAGCGCGAGCATCGCCATGGTCTGTGCCTGCAGGTCGGTCGGGAAACCCGGATGGGGCTGGGTGGTGACCACGGCAGGCTTGGGGCGGTCGCGTTGATCGATGACACAATGCGCGCGCATGGGGTCGCCGGTATCGAGTCGCTGGATGTTGATGCCCGCTTCGCCCAGCACCGCGTTGAATGCGAGCAGCGCATCGAGCGGGCAGTTGGTCAGTTCGAGCCGTCCCTTGGTGATGGCGGCCATCGCCATGAACGTGCCGGCCTCGATGCGGTCAGGAATCACCCGGTGCTCGCAGCCGGCGAGGCGCTCGACGCCCTCGATCGTGATGCGTGGAGAGCCCGCACCGCTGATGCGTGCGCCCATCGCGGTGAGCATCGCGGCCAGATCGACGATCTCTGGTTCGCACGCGGCGCACTCGATGACCGTGGTTCCCTCGGCCAGAGCTGCGGCGGACATGACGTTGGCGGTGCCCAGCACGGTCGAGCCGTTGGGTCCACCAAGAAAGACGGTCGCGCCGCGGAGCCTGTGCCTGCCGCGCTGATCCGTCGGCGCGTGTGCGATGACATCGCCATCGTCGAGCTCGATGCGCGCGCCGAGGGCTTCGAGCCCGCGCAGGTGCAGGTCGATGGGTCGATCACCGATCGAGCAGCCGCCTGGCAGCGAAACGCGGGCCTTGCCACGCTTGGCGAGCACCGGCCCGAGCACGCAGATGCCGGCCCGCATGGTGCGCACGATGTCGTACCGTGCGTGGGTCGAGCCCTGCGGATCGGCCTGAAGCACCACCGTGCCGGGATCGTCGGCGTCACGCTCGGCTACGCCGGGCGGGCGCTGGTTGATCCGATCGACGCCTAGCTCGCCCAGCAGCATGAGCATGTTGCGCAGGTCGGAGAGGTCCGGGCAGTCGAGCAGGGTGACGGGCTGATCGGTGAGGATGGAGGCTGCGAGCAGCGGCAGGGCCGCGTTCTTGGAGCCGTTGATGCGAAGACGGCCTTCGAGCGGCTCGCCTCCTTGAATGACAAAGCAATCCATGCGTCCCCTCCTTGGGATGAGCGCTAGCGGGTGCATGCTACCGCACTGGATGGACCGCGTGGCGAAAGCCGGGTCCGGATAAGCGGCCCAATCGGGCCAGAGCCACCGGGGTTTGGCGGGCCGAATGGGCGAAGGCTGGCACTCGCGGGCAGCGGTTTGGAGTGTCTGCCCGGGTTCGCACTTTCAAGCCGGGAGGATTCTTCCAATGACCGTATCACGTGTTACTCGACAATCGCTGAACTGCATGATGATCGCCCTCGTGGGCATGACTGCTGGGGTGGCATCCGCTCAGGGTGACCTCGGCGAGGGGCAGGCCGACTTGCCTGAAATGCTTGTGCTGGACGGGGTGGTCCGCGACTTCCGTGCCCGCGAGCACGATGGCGGGCACATCGACTTCCAGTGGAGGCCCGAGCGCGCCAACGGCAGCGGGTCGTACGGCCTGTACACCGACATGGTGCAGGACGAGCTTGATGCCGGTGGCCGGCCTGTCTTTAAGACGCGTGGCCGACGGGTCACGAGCAAGTGGAAGGATTCTTCGGGCCAGCCGATTCTCTCGCCGCGCGAGTACATCGACGCCATGCCGGGCGACCAGACCGGTGCCAAGGAAGGCGAGGGGCGCAGCGCCCACACGGCCGAGAGCTTCAGCCAGTGGTTCCGCGACGTGCCGGGCGTGAATGTATCGATGGCCCAGCCGATCACGCTTCGCCAAGAATCAGGCACCAACAAGTACGTCTTTGACGACCGCACCGACCCACTCTTCTCCGATCGCGGCGGCTTCTTCCCGATTAACGGTGAGTTGTACGGCAACTACAACAACACCAACAAGAACTTCCACTTCACATTTAGTCTGGAGACGGAGTTCATCTACGAGGCCGACTCGGGCCAGCAGTTCACGTTCATCGGTGACGACGATGTCTGGGTCTTCATCGATGGCAAACTGGTGATCGACCTCGGCGGCGTACACGGCGCCGAGAGCCAGCGGATCGATCTGGACCGGCTGAACTGGCTGCACGACGGCGAGACGTACTCGCTGCACTTCTTCTTTGCCGAGCGGCATACGACGCAGTCCAACTTCCGCGTCGAGACCACGCTCAGGCTCCGCTCGGTCGATGTCCCGACCTCGGCTGCGGTCTTCGACTGATCGAAGCCAACACCCGCGAAACGTTCGCACCCTGGTGCTAACGCTCCGCGACACGCGAGCCCCCACCCACGCGCGCCCGGCAGACTTCAGAGTCGCCGGGTGTGTTTTATTTGGCCCATGAACCGATCCGGCTCAGGGCCACCCACGCACGCCGGTGCGTTGCTGGCGTTCGCTGCGTTGGTACGTCGAGTAGTGCGACTGCGTGTGTGACTGGGTGTGTGACTCGTAGTAATCCGACGAGCCGCCCGATTGGTAATAGATGAACCCGTTGGCGTGCGGGTTCGATACGCGGAAGTACCGGTCGCGGTAGAGCGAAGGACGCGCTGGCCTGGGCCATTGATCGGTGGCTGTGGCGAGCCGGCTGTCGCGGGGCTGAAGGTCGCTGTCGCGGCGCGAGGTGATCGGGCCTGCGTCCTGGTTAGCGTTCTGGCTTGCGAGACGGGCGAGCTCGGGCGTGTCCATAACCGCTGACCATGAGGCACCTGCCCCGACGGCGGGCGCGGGCGCCGCCCGCTGGGAAGTGGCGCAGCCCGCAGCACCCAGCAGAGCCATAGCTCCTATGCCGGTAAGCGCGGCGGCTGCGATCAGGTTCTTGGAGCTTGTGCGCATGATCTCCGATCATGTTCAACCCGCGTGCCGGTCGGCAGGTCCGAGAGTCTGCGGGCTCTAGCCTGCCTGGCGGGGGCTGCGTGTACTGACGGGGCATCCGCCCGTTGTGAATCTACAACGCTGAGGCTTGCATGCCACCGAAGTCGAAACACGATCGCGCACGAAACAGGCCGCCCCTGGGAGGCGGCCTGCGCAATTCAGCGGTAGTAATCCTTACGGTTTGAGCCGTCGAGCGCACCCGACTTCAGGCAGCACCGCTTGAAACCGAAGCCCGCTCCCGCAGGGGCAGGGATCGTTGCGTCCGAGTTTCTCTAGAAGCTCCATCGCCCCGACTTCGGTCATGATCTCGCGGTAGCCGCGCCTGACCGCCGTCTCGGAGTTAAAAGCCCCTCCGGCGCTTACTCGTTACCTCAAAACCGCTCCGTGGAGTCGGCATCGAGATTGTGTGAGATGTTCTTGCGTCCCATGGCAGTCTCCTTGTTCATATAGAGGGTGACACGATTGCCCGTCGAGTCATTGCGAGAGCGGAACGGAGTCGGGGCTGGCAGCGGTCGGCCTCCGCGAGCCCCTGAAGCAAGCGGACAGGGCGGGATTCGAACCCGCGGTACGCTTTAACACGTACGCCGCTTTAGCAAAGCGGTGCCTTCAGCCGCTCGGCCACCTGTCCATGGTCTGGCCGAGAGGATAGCCCCGACACCGCCGAGCGTACACCGCGAACCCACGCAGCACGCAGCGGGCCCCACAGCAGGGCCAGCGGCGTGCTTGGCAGCTTGATCGGTAGATTGGCTGGGATGCAGGATCGGCAGGGCTCAGGCGTCGGGAGCGTCGCCTTTGTCCACGAGCGTGCGGAGGTAGGTGTTCTCCCGCCGAGTGGCTTCCAGATCGAACACCAGGTACTTGACGCTCAGGCGGAGGTGGTCGAGCGAGTTCTGCAGCTCGCCAAGGTTTTTGTGCATCAGCTCGTGGCGGGCACGGGTCTGGGAGGCGAGGCGTTCAAGCTCGACCCGCTGCTCGGGAGGGAGGTTATCGATCTTCTCGAGGAGGGTGTCGAGCTTGGCGGTGAATTCTTGCTCGTGCATGACGATCTCTCCTTGGCTGGCGCGGCGTCGGGTCTGGTGCTGTCGCGGCGCGGGGCCGCCGATTGGAGAGACCTTTCAACCGCCGGGCCAGAGCCTTTGACACGCAGCTCAAGACGGCGCCGGGCGAACAAGGTCCGAGAGAACCGACGACTGCGGTGAGCGCACACGATTTCTGGGCGTGCGCACGGGTGCGTCCGCTTTGGGGGTCTGCGCGGGATGTTGTGCTTTGGCAACGCTCAGCGTTGCGAACGGGCCGCCATCTGCTTGGCGGGCTCGGGGGCCTTGGCCAGCACCTCGGCCAGAGCCGAGGGATCGTCCTTGCGGAGCGAACGGATGAGGTCAAAGAAGTGGTCGTCCCGCTGGCGGCGGAAGCGGGCGAAGGCGTCTTCGAGCTCGTGGCGGTTGAACTGCGTGAGCGGATCGGTCAGACCGGTCTGCGCGGCAGCCCAGTCGAACAGCGACGCGGGCGCTTCTGTAAAGCGGTAGAGCAGGCAGGTCTGGGTAAGCCTGCTGGCGAGCGAGCGAAAGGGATCGGTCGCCGGCTCGGGAAGGGTGCGGAGGCGGTCCTGATAGGAAGGCTCATCGGCCTCGAAGGCGGGCATTGCGGTTGGCTGGCGCTGGGGAGCGGTCCTACCCGCTGCAGCCTCGGCGAGGTTGGCGACGGCTGTGGAGAGAGTCTTGAGCCCGCCACGCTCAAAGCGGATGCTGAGCCGCTGGCAGGCTTTGCCCTCGATGGTGGCGGCTTGGGCCGAGATCACCTCGCCCGCCCCCCACTCGGGCCGAGAGGGGTGCATGACCCGGTCGCCCCGGCTCCAACGCTTGCTGACCATCTGCCAATCCTCCAAACCGACCGGCTCTCGTCGAGAGGCCAGCTGCTGCCCCGATGGGCGCGAGTCCATTGAGTCGGGTGCTGCCAGGGCCGGGCCGAACCGAACGACTGAGTCGCTCCGGGCCTGTGGGCCGATCGAGTGCGAGCACCGTGCTGCGTTCCCCCGGGGTCCGCCTGAGCTGGGGCCTGTCAACTGCTGGGCCAACCGCTCAGGCCTAGTATAGACCCGCTTGGCCCGGGTGCACCCCATGGGCCTTGGAGGGCATTGGACGACATGATCGAGCATCTGAAAAGCGATGAAATTGTCAAGAAGGTGGGCGGACGCTTCCAGCTCTGCGCCCTTATCCAGCGCCGGCTCGTCGAGCTGATGGAGGGCGCCCGCCCGCTCATCGAGCGTGACGGTCGATCCGACCTGGAACTGGCGATCGAAGAGATCGTGCAGGACAAGATCACCATCGGCAACGTCAACGACACGGCCCCGAGCCCGGCGCTGGCTGGCTCAAAGGCCGGCAGCGCGCTGCTCTAACGCGAGCGACGTGGCTGGACAACCATCCAACACACCGGCTGATGCCTGGCCCTCGTTCGATGACGGGCCGAGGATTCTTGTCGGCGTGACCGGCGGGATCGCCGCGTACAAAAGCGCGACCCTGGTCAGCCGGCTCGTGCAGCGAGGCGCTGATGTCACCGTTGCGATGACGCCCGGTGCGACCAAGTTCATCACCCCACTGACGTTCCAGGCGCTCTCGGGCCGCGCGGTGTACACCAGCGCTTGGGAGCACATCGAATCGCAGGACCCTCAGCACATCTCGCTGGCGCGGAATCTGTCGGCCGCGGTGGTCGCGCCCTGCACAATGGACGCGATGGCCCGGCTGGCGACGGGACGCACGGACGACATCGTCAGCCTGATCCTGAGCGCGGTGGACCGTGCGCGCGTGCCGGTATTGCTGGCACCCGCGATGAACGCTGCGATGTGGGGCCAAGCCTCGACGCAGCGCAACGCCGAACAGCTCAAGGCCGACGGGTTCGAGCTTGTTGGGCCCGCGGACGGCTGGCAGGCATGCCGAACGCTCGGCAGCGGACGCATGAGCGAACCCGATGAGATCGCGCGCGCGCTGCGAGCGGCGATCGATGCGCCACGAGCCTGATTGCAACGGCGACGATCGCAAGAACCGCGGGCTCCCGCCCACGGCTTGAACGCACACGCTTGCGCGCCAGAATCGAGTAGATGTCGCCAAAAGAAATACCGTGGGCGCAGGCCCGCGGTATTGGCTGTGGATGAACTTGGTCGGCGGCTCGCTTACGGGCAGGGCCCGATGAGCCCGAGCAGGGCAAGGAAATCGCCGAAGCTGACCATGGCGTCTCCGCCGTTCAGCGTGCCGAAGTCGTCGGCGATATCGCCCGTGCAGCCGGGTGCCATGCCGGGGCAAGGCCCGATGAGGCCGAGCAGGGCGAGGAAGTCGCCGAAGCTGATCATGCCGTCTCCGCCGTTCAGCGTGCCGAAGTCGTCGGCAATGTCACCCGTGCAGGTGGCTTCGCAGGCGTCGGCCGTGCCGTTCATGTTGGCGTCGTCGCAGGTCGTCCCCGGGCCTGCCCACGACGCGCCGGCGACCGTGGCCTGCGACTGGGTCAGCACAAGGCATGCACCATTGGGGAAGCAGGCAGCCCCTGTGGGTTCGGGGCAGTTGGTGGTGGCGCACTCGGTGGCGTCACCTTGGAAGATGCCGCCGAGCATGAGGGCTTCTTCGGGCGTGACGCCGTCGACGCACGAACCGTCGGGCAGGCATGCAGCGCCCATCGGGAAGCAGATGGTGGTCGCGCATTCGGTGCCGGGGCCTTGGGCTTGGCCGCCTGCGAGGATGCACTGGGCCGGGTCGAGGTCGAGGCAGCCGCTGGTGGACTCGAAGCAGCAGGCCTCGGTCGCAGCGGGGCATGAAACCTGGGAGCACAGGGTGCCGTCGCCCTGGTAGGCGCCGTCGAGTGTGTCGCAGGAGGTGGCGTCAGTTTCGAGGCAGGTGCCGTCTGTTAGGCAGCACGCGCCGGTCGGGCCGTTGCAGTTGACGCTCTCCCATGTGACGCGGATGTTCCAGTCGCCGCTGGGCTGGCAGAAGAACGGCAGGCTCGCGAACGTGGTCCAGCCGCCATTGGAGGGGCACCCGATAGGGCCGCAGTTAAGCCCGAAGAGCCAGTTCTGCGAGGCTTGGCCGAGCCCGTTGGTGTCGGTGGAAGGGAATGCGTTGAGGGTCTGCGGCGGTGCGATGAGGCAGGGGTTGGCGGTCTGCGAGTTGTGCTTGTCGATGCGGTAGCCGACGGTGAAGGTGGCGCTGGAATCGGTGTTGAACAGGAAGATCTGCTCGGGATCGCTCGGGTCGACCGAGAGTTGAATGTTCGCGCCGTCGTTGCCCGGTCCGAGAACAAGATGGGGAAGAATTAGATCATCGGAGCTGAACTCGTAGAGCAGCGTGCCGGTGTCGGGCGTGCCCTCCCAGATGAGCATGGACCATTCGGTGGTGGTGACCGTGGTCGCGCCGACGGTTACGAAGATGGCCTCGGTCGAGATGATGCGGATGGGGAATGCCGAGGCGGGGAGTGTGTAGGATGCTGCGGCGATCTCGCCTTCAGAGAAGCCGCCCTGGCCCACGAACGCTCCGCCGCCGAAATCGGATCCGGAGTGGGTGTTCGTGTTGATGCAGTTCATCTCAGGGAACCAGCCGCCGCCGGTGCCGTCGTTGGGTTCGGCGTTGTTCAGATCAAGCACCGGCCCAAGCTGAACGGGCAGATGGATCGCAGCGCGCGAGGGCTGGGCCTCATCCACTTGAGCGGTTGCGGTTTGAGCGTGGGACGCTGTAGCGATCCCCAAAACAAGTGCCAGAACACATCCCAAACGCATGATGAACCCTTTCGCTCTCCGACCGCCGACGTTATTGAGCCATCCGCCCCCTTGGCGTCGCAGCGTGCAGCGATGGCGCGGCTCCGAGCTACGGCTCCCGCGATAGAAGATACCCCAAGATGCCGGTTCCTCCAAACAAAGCGTGCAGATGGGCAGCGGGCTGGCGTTGGCTCTATAGTGCTCGCCCTTATGCCGGAGAGGTGTCCGAGCGGCTGAAGGAGCACGGCTGGAATCCGTGTAGTCGGGGCAACCCGGCTCGGGGGTTCGAATCCCCCCCTCTCCGCTTCGATAAGACCCTGCATTTGCAGGGTCTTGTTTTTTAGGGGTTTACGCGATCGGACTCCGAGGCGTTTGGCCCTGTGGGCCTTGAACTGGCCTAGATCAGCTCATCCGCGGCCGCTGGCCTTGCCCTTCGAGGCGGCTGTCGTCCGCTGGGCGTTGAGCCGCTTGTTGTGCAGATGCTTGAGTCCCGCGGCGGCGTCCCTGCGGAACGTCTTCGGCGTCTTGACGGTA
>CAYGSG010000053.1:0-19040 GCA_964352615.1 uncultured Phycisphaeraceae bacterium | reverse complement strand
CTCCCCCCCCTCCCCCGGCAGCAGGCGCCACGCAGACGTCGCTGCTTGATGCGGCTGAGGCCCTGTTCAGCGAGCGTGGCTACGCGGGTGTGAGCACGCGCGAGATCGTCGAGAACGCGGGCGCGAACATCGCTGCGATCAAGTACCACTTCGGCTCCAAGCAGGGGCTGTACCTGGCGGTGCTTCGGCGTGCGATGACTCGACCCGAGTCCGACGATATCTGGTCGGTGCTGCCCGTCGAGGGCGCCGACGCCAGCCGAGAGCAGGCAGCGACAGGAATCGCTCGGTTCATCCACGGGTTCGTGGGGCACATCATCGACGAGGCGAGCAGCGACACCGCGCCGAGCTTGCTGTGCCGGGAGGCCTTCGAACCGAGCGCTGCGTTCGGCGACGTGGTCGAGGAGTACATCAAGCCGAGGACCGAGCGGATCGAGGCCACGATCAAGGTGCTCGTGCCCGAGGCCTGCGACGACCAGATTCGGGCGCTGGGCCAGGGCATCTTGGGGATGGTGCTGCACTACAAGAGTTTCTACGAGGTCCAGTCTCGGTTATGGCTGGGCGACAAGCCGAGCCACAGCCGGGTGGAGCTGATTGCGCGCACGCTGGTGGGCTTGTCGCTGCGTGGTCTCGGGTGCGATGAGGCGCTGGTGGCTTCGGCGCTGGGCGCGATGACGGTCGATGCCAAGACCGATCAGGAGACACGATAGATGCAACGGATGACGCGCACCGCAGCGGGATGGATCACGCTGGGTCTGGCCGCGCTGGCCCCAGCACAGGCTTGGGCTCAGGGGCCGCCGGCCACGCCGGTGTACGCGGACGCGGCGCGCAGCGAGCGCGTGCTCCAACGCCGAATGGTGACGGGCGAACTGAGGGCGGTGAAACGCTCGGAAGTGGCGGTCGAAGAAGCGGGCGTGGTTGTTGAGCTGAACGTCCGCGAGGGCGAGCGTGTGGCCGAGGGCGACGTGATCCTGCGGATCGACGCGACCCGGCTTCAGCTTTCACTTGATGAAGTCACGAGTGAACTGGCCGAGGCCAAAGCCCGGCTCGAAGAGGCAAAGGTTGAAGCAGCGTACTGGGCGCGCGAGTCGGAGGTGCTCATCGAGGCCAACCGCCGGGGTGCTTCGACGGATAAGGAACTTCGCGAGGCGCGGTACGAGGCAAATTTGAGTGCTGCCCGGCGTGACAGCGCCGATCGTGCGATCGAACGGATCGACGCGCGCGAGGCGCTGTTAAAGGTTCGGCTCAGCGATGCACAGCTGCGAGCGCCGTTCGATGGCGTGATTGTGAGCCGATCCACCGAGGTCGGCGCGTGGGTCGAAGAAGGCACCGCGGTGGTCGTGCTGCTGGGCACGGCTCAGCACGAGGCGTGGCTGGACGTGCCCCAGGGATTGCTGCCTGCGGTGACCGTGCTCACGCGTTCGGTGCCCGTGCAGACCGAAGATGTTGAGAGCACCATTGCCGTGCGGGTGGATGCGACGGGTGGAACATACAGCGCGAGCCAGCTTCGGATCGTGCCGCAGGCATCGAGAACGACTCGGCAGTTCACGCTGGTGGGTGTGGTGGACGCGCCGCCGGCATCGTTGATCGCGGGCGGATCGGTGACGGCGTTTGTGCCCACGGGCGTGATGGGCGACTCGCTCACGCTGAGCAAGGACGCGGTGCTGCGGGGTGCCTCGGGGCCTTATGCGATGGTGGTGCGCGAGGGGCCGCCCGGGTCGTTCAGCGCGGCGCCTTCGAACGTGACGGTGCTATTTGAGACCGAGGACCGGGTGGCGATAGCGCCGGGGGCGATCAGCGCGGGCGACTTGGTGGTGACCGAGGGCGCCGAGCGGCTGTTCCCGGGTGCCGCGGTCGATGTGCTCCAGAAGCCTGAATCGGGTACCGCGCGATCGGCTGCGGGCCAGCGAGAGGACGACTGATGGACTTTGTCAGGCTCGCGGTACGCCAACCGGTGACGGTGGTGGTGGGCGTGGTTTTCGTGGTGCTCGCTGGGCTGGTGGCGCTGGATCGGGTGCCGATTCAGCTCACGCCATCGGTGGACGACACGGTTATCGCAGTGACGACCAACTGGGAGGGTGCCAGCCCGAGCGAGGTCGAAGAAGAGATTGTCGACAAGCAGGAGGAGAAACTCCAGAGCGTCAGCGGTCTGCGCGGCATGACCAGCACGAGCCAGCAGGGCTCGGGCACCATCCGCTTGGAGTTCCGTACGGGCACGCCCAAGGACGCGGCGCTGCGCGAGGTGTCCGACAAGCTGCGCGAGGTCGAGGACTACCCCGACGACGTGGACGAGCCGGTGGTCGAGGCAAGCGACCCCGACAACCGCGACTACATCGCGTGGATCGTGTTTGGCTGCTCGGACGAATCGATCGACATCCGCGAGCTGCAGGACTTTGCCAACGACCGGATCAAGCCCCGGCTTGAGCAGGTGCCGGGGGTGAGCGAGATCAACGTGCTCGGTGGGCGGGAGCGCGAGGCGCAGGTCAGGTTTGATCCGGTGGGCCTGGCGCAGCGCGGCATCACGCCGGGCGAACTGGTGCGGGCGCTCAACGGGACCACCCGCAACGTGTCGGCGGGCCAGCTCGCCGACGGGCGGTTCGATGTTCGGCTTCGCACGCTGAGCCAGTACCAGACGCCCGAAGATGTTGAATCGACGATTGTCAAGTACGACGCCGACGGCGGTTCGATCTTGGTGGGCGACGTGGCTCATGTGGTGGTGACGTACAAAGAGCCCACGGGCTTTGTGCGGTGGAAGGGCCGGCCTGTGCTCGCGATCAACGCGCAGCGCGAGCCCGGGACAAACGTCATCGAGGTGATGGAAGGGCTCAAGCAACGGATCGCGGAGCTCAAGATCGAAGGCGGCGTGCTCTCGGCTCAGGGCCGAAAGATGGGCATCGACGGCGAGTTCTTCCTGCTTCAGGTGTACGACCAGACGGTGTACATCGATCAGGCGCTGGCGCTGGTGCAGAGCAACATCTGGCTGGGCGGCGGCATCGCGGTGCTGATCCTGCTGTCGTTCCTGCGGTCGGTGCGGTCGGTGCTGATCATCGGCGTTGCGATCCCGATCTCGGTGATCGGGGCGGTCGTGGTGATGCTGGTGCTGGGCCGGTCGGTGAACGTGGTGAGCCTGGCGGGGATGGCGTTTGCGGTGGGGATGGTGGTTGACAACGCGATCGTGGTGCTGGAGAACGTGTTCCGCCGGCTTGAGATGGGCGAGACGCCGATGGTCGCGGCGTACGAGGGAACGAAGGAAGTCGCGGGGGCGCTGGTCGCCGCGACGCTCACGACAGTCGTGGTGTTCATTCCGATTTTGTTGGTGCAGGAAGAAGCGGGGCAACTGTTCCGCGATATCGCGCTGGCGATCTGCGCGGCGGTGCTGCTGAGCCTGGTGGTCTCGATCACTGTGATTCCGACGGCATCGGCGCGGTTGCTGGGCGCGCGCCGAGAGCGATCGCACGGCCCCGTGCGCCGCAAGCTGGGCGCAGCGGTCGGCACGATCACAACGCCGACGCGGTGGGCGCTTGGCTGGCTGGGCAAGCTACCGGGCGCGGTCAGCGGGTTTGTGTATTGGGCGTGCGGGAGCTGGCTGGTGCGCATCGCGGTGGTCGTGGTGATGACCGCGGGCTCGCTGTGGGGAAGCGTTCGGCTGATGCCGCCGTCGGATTACCTGCCGTCGGGCAACCGCAACCTGATCTTCGGCATTCTGATCCCGCCGCCGGGTTACACGCTGGACCGGCAGACGGAGATCGCCCAGCGGATCGAAGCTGTGATCGAGCCTTATTGGGAGGCCGCCGACCATGCGCCGGGCAGCGAAGAGCGTGCCCGGGCCATCGCCGCGCTGCCCGAGATTCCGACGTTCGACTGGGAGAAGCAAGAACCCGGGCCGAGTGTCAAGCCGCCGCCGATCGAGAACTACTTCTCGGTCGCGTTCGGTTCGACGATGTTCCACGGCGCGATCGCGGAGAACGACCGAACGGTGGTGGACCTTCAGCCTTTGTTTGCGAAGGCGACCGATGCGACCCGCGTGCCGGGTGTGTTCGCGTTTGCGTTCCAGGTGCCGCTGTTTAACGTGGGCGGGAGCACGGGTTCAGCGCTGAAGATCGATGTGGTGGGCGACGACCTGAGCGAGGTTTCAGCGGCGGCCGGGGCCTTGTTCGGCAGGTTGGGCGGGGAGTACGGCTTTGGTAGCGTGCAGCCTGACCCGCCGAATTTCAGCGTGGAAACGCCCGAGCGACAGATCAGGCCCGATCGGCTGCGGCTCGCCGAGATCGGCATGACGCCCGCTGAACTGGGCGAAGCGGTGGCGGCGCTGGGCGACGGCGCGATCGTCGGCGAGTACCGCGTTTCGGGCGAATCGATCGACCTCAAGGTCATCGCGGAGGGTTCGGTAGCGCAGCAGTCGATGGCGGGGCTGATCGATACGCCGCTGGCGACGCCTCAGGGCAGCGTGGTCCCGCTGTGGAGCCTGGCGACGGTGGAAGACACGACGGCACCAGCGCAGATCAAGCGCGTTGACCGGCAGCGCGGCGTGACGCTCGAACTCACGCCGCCCAGAACCGTGCCGCTCGAACAGGCCATCGTTGATGTGCAGGAGATCGTGGCCTCGATGCGTGCGCAGGGCGCGATCCCGCCGACGGTCCGCGTCGGTTTCACGGGTTCAGCCAGCAAACTGGGTGCGGTGCGTACGGCGTTGCTGGGCGATGGCACGCTGCTGGGCACGCTCAACAGCGTGATGGTGATGGCGATCGTGATCGTGTACCTGCTGATGTGCGTGCTGTTCCAGAGCTTTCTGAGGCCGCTGGTGATCCTGTTCAGCATCCCGCCTGCGTTGCTCGGCGGGTTCTGGGCGCTTTCGCTCGTCCACGACTGGAGCGAGGCCGACCGGTATGTGCCGTTCCAGAAGCTCGACGTGCTCACGATGCTCGGGTTTGTGCTGCTGTTTGGCGTGGTCGTGAACAACGCGATCTTGATCGTGCACCAAGCGCTTAACTACGCGAGCGGTCGGTCGAGTGTGGCCGGGTTCTCGGGCGATGCGATGACGCCTCGCCGGGCGATCGCTGAGTCGGTGCGGACGCGTGTTCGGCCGATTCTGATGAGCGTGATGACGAGCGTGGGCGGCATGCTGCCGCTGGTGCTGATGCCCGGCTCGGGGTCTGAGTTGTACCGGGGCCTTGGCAGCGTGGTTGTGGGGGGGTTGCTGATGAGCACGCTCTTTACGCTGGTGCTGGTGCCGCTGCTGTTCAGCCTTGTGAGCGATGTGCAGGCGGCTGCGGCGGGGCTGGCGGGCAGGGTGCGAGGCCGTTCGCCGAGTGATTCGGCAAGTGGTTCGGTGGCTGCCTGAACCGCGTGGTTGCGGGCGGTGGCTGCTCGACTCTTGATTAATTGAGACCTAGAATCAATCTAAAGCAGCTAGATCTGTTCGGGGTTTGACAGCTATTACGGCGGTGTGCCAGGCATTGTTTGGAGAAGCGGCCCATGACAACGACCGAAGAAGTAGCCCGGATCGCTGAGTCTCGCCGCGAGTACACCGCTGGCTTTGAGACCGACATCGAGCAGGAGTTCGCTCCTCCCGGGCTTGATGAGAGCACGGTGCGGTTCATCTCGGCCAAGAAGGGCGAGCCGCAGTGGCTGCTCGACTGGCGGCTCAAGGCGCTCGAGCATTGGAAGACGATGGCCGAGCCCGAGTGGGTGTTCTTGCCCTATGGCTACCCGCCGGTGGACTACCAGGCCATCAGTTATTACGCAGCGCCCAAGAAAGCTCCCGGGAGCCTCGATGAGATCGACCCCGCGATTCTTGAGACGTACGCCAAGCTCGGCATCCCGCTGAGCGAGCAGAAGGTTTTGCTGGGCATCGACGACGGCACTCCGGCCGAGGCTCGCGCCGCAGAAGGCGGCCGAAAGGTCGCGGTCGATGCGGTGTTCGATTCGGTTTCGATCAAGACGACGTTTCAGGACGAGCTGGCCGCTGCGGGCGTGATTTTCTGTTCCATCTCAGAGGCGGTGCGCGAGCATCCTGAATTGGTGCGCAAGTACCTGGGCTCGGTGGTGCCGTATTCGGATAATTACTTTGCAACACTCAACAGCGCGGTGTTCAGCGACGGCAGCTTTGTGTACGTGCCCAAGGGTGTGAAGTGCCCGATGGAGCTGAGCACGTACTTCCGGATCAACGCGCGTAACACGGGCCAGTTTGAGCGCACGCTCATCATCGCCGACGAGGGCGCGCAGGTGAGCTATCTCGAAGGCTGCACCGCTCCGATGCGCGACGAGAACCAGTTGCACGCAGCGGTGGTCGAACTGGTCGCGCTCAAGGGCGCGGACATCAAGTACTCGACCATCCAGAACTGGTACCCGGGCGACGAGAACGGCAAGGGCGGCATCTTCAACTTCGTCACCAAGCGCGGCATCTGCCAGGGCGACGACAGCCACATCTCGTGGACGCAGGTCGAGACGGGCTCGGCGATCACTTGGAAGTACCCGTCGGTCATTCTCAAGGGCGACCGCTCCAAGGGCGAGTTCTACTCGGTCGCGCTGACCAACCTGCGTCAGCAGGCCGACACCGGCACGAAGATGATCCACATCGGCGCGGACACCAAGAGCACGATCATCTCCAAGGGCATCAGCGCGGGCCACGGGCACAACACGTACCGAGGCCTCGTGCAGATGAACCGTGGCGCGCACCGCGCGCACAACTTCACGCAGTGCGATTCGATCCTGATCGGTGATACCTGCGGCGCGCACACGTTCCCGTACATGGATATCCGCAACCAGACCGCGACCGCTGAGCACGAGGCGAGCACGACCAAGATCGCCGAGGACCAGATGTTCTATTGCACGGCTCGTGGCATCAGCGAGGAAGACGCGGTATCGCTGCTCGTCAACGGCTTCTGCAAAGAGGTTTTCAGCGAGCTTCCGATGGAATTCGCGGTCGAAGCCAACAAGCTGCTGGCTGTGAGCCTCGAAGGCAGCGTGGGTTGAGCGGAACGCATCACGAATGGACGACTCGCCGAGAGCGGCGTTGAACCGAGAAGCTGAACAGAAAGAACCGATATGACTACCCCTATTCTTGAAATCAAAGACCTGCACGTTCGGCTTGAAGACCAGCCCGAGATCGAGATCATCCGCGGTATCGATCTGACGATCATGCCGGGCGAGGTGCACTCGATCATGGGCCCCAACGGCTCGGGCAAGAGCACGCTTGCCCAGGTGCTCGCGGGCAAAGAGGACTACGAGATCACGCAGGGCGAGATCCTGTTCAAGGGCGAGGACCTGTCCGAGATGGGCGCCGACGAGCGTGCCAACGCGGGCGTATTCCTTGCGTTCCAGTACCCCGTTGAGATTCCGGGCGTCAGCGCGATGCAGTTCCTCAAGGCAGCGGTCAACGCCAAGCGAACGTTCGAGGGCAAGGATGAGCTCGACGCGGGCTCGCTGCTTCGGCACTTCCGCGCCAAGGCCGAGCAGATCAACGTGCCGTTCGAGATGCTAAAACGGAACGTCAACGAAGGTTTTAGCGGCGGCGAGAAGAAGCGGTTCGAGATATTCCAGATGGCGGTGCTCGATTCGGTGCTGGGCATCCTCGATGAGTCCGACTCCGGGCTCGATATCGACGCGCTGCGCATCGTCTCTGAGGGCGTGAACTCGATGCGTGACGGGGAGCGTTCGTTCCTGCTCATCACGCACTACCAGAGGCTGCTCACGCACATCGTGCCCGACCGTGTGCACGTGCTCGTTAAGGGGCAGATCGTCAAGAGCGGCGGCAAGGAGCTGGCGATCGAGCTTGAAGCGCACGGCTACGCACCCTTCGGCGTCAACGAGTCCGCCAACCAGCCAGCAGCGGTCTGACCGAATTGGCAACGGAGCACCCGACGATGACGGACCTCATGACGCATAACCCCGCGGACCTCGAACACGCCGCCCAGCCCGCATGGGTACGCGAGCTGCGCGCCGCTGGCCGAGACGCGGCGGACCGGCTTGGCTTGCCCACCACCAAGCTGGAATCGTGGCGCTACACAAGCCTGAAGACGCTCGAAGGGGTGCAGTTCGCGGCGCCCGGAGATGAGCCGACGAACGTCACGTCTGACGAGCTGGCGCGGTTTGCCATCGAGGATCTCGACGCGGCCAAGGCTGTGTTCGTCGACGGTGTGTACCGGCCTGAATTGAGCGATCTTTCGGGCATGGGCAGCGCGCGGGTGATGCTGCTGAGCGAGGCAATCGAGGCCGACTTGCCCGAGCTGCGCGACCGGCTCGGTTCGCTGATGGCCTCGCCCGAGGACGGTTTAGAAGCCTTCAACCAGGCGCGTCTCGACGATGGCATCGTCGTGCTCGTTCCCGATGGGGCGCGCATCGAACGCCCGCTTGAGATCCTGTCGGTCAGCACGGGCCGTGGTCCGGCGGTCGCTTGGCACCCGCGCAACGTGGTTGTTGCGGGCAAGGGCTCTGTTGTGCGCGTGCTCGAACACGCGGTCAGTCTGAGCGTGGATGCGCCGGGCCTGACCAACTCGGTGACCGAGGTGTTTGCAGGCGAGCGTGCGAAGGTCGAGCACTACTTTCTTGAGCGTGACAGCCGAGCTGCTGTGAACGTCTCGACGCTGGCGATCCGACAGGAGACCAATTCGGTTGTACACAGCCATACGGTCTTGCTGGGCGGGAACATCGTGCGCAACAACATCCAGCCGACGCTGGTTGGCACCAAGGCGTACTGCCTGATTAACGGGTTGTATGTCGGCGACGGGGATCAGCACCTCGACAACGCGATGCTTGTTCGCCACAACGCGCCCGATTGCCAGAGCCGGCAGTACTACAAGGGCATCATGAACGCCAAGAGCCGTGGCGTGTTCACGGGCCGCATCATTGTGGATAAGGCGGGCCAGCAGACCGACGCGGTGCAGTCCAGCCGGGCCATGCTGCTGAGTGATGACGCCCGCGCCAACGCGAGGCCGCAACTCGAGATTTACGCGGATGATGTGAAATGCACGCACGGCGCGACGACCGGCCGGGTAGACGATGAAGCGGTGTTTTACTTCATGAGCCGGGGGCTTTCAGAGCCGGTCGCACGCGCGATGCTGATCTATGCGTTTGCCGCCGAGGGGTTCGACCGCATGGACCTGGTGCCCGTGCGCCGCCTGCTTGCGCGGGAGATGCTCGCCAAGCTGCCCATGGCTTCGGGGCTGAGCATCGAGGTATGATCGGCGCCCGCCCATGACCCCCACGCCACCGCGTATAGGGACACACACGGCGTTCGATGTCGAAGCCCTCCGGGTGCAGTTTCCCGTACTGAGCCGGTCAGTCCACGGCAAGCCGCTGGCGTATCTCGACAACGCGGCGACCAAGCACAAGCCCCGCTGCGTGATCGATGCGATGACGCGGTTCTACGAGCACTCCAACGCGAACGTGCACCGTGGCATGCACGTCCTAAGCATGGAGGCGACGGCTGGCTACGAGGGCGCACGCGAGGCGTGCAGGCGGTTTGTGAACGCGGCCGACAGCTCCGAGATCGTGCTGACCAGTGGTGTGACCGAAGCGCTCAATCTTGTCGCGTACAGCTACGCGCGCAGCGTGCTCAAGCCGGGCGACCGCGTGCTGCTGACGCAAATGGAGCACCACTCGAACATCGTGCCCTGGCAGCTTGTTGCAGCCGAGCGCGGCGCTGAGGTGGTTGCGGCGCCCGTGACGGATACGGGCGAGATCGACCTGCAGGCGTACGAAGCGCTGCTGGATGATCGCGTCAAGATCGCTTCGATGGTCGCGGTGTCCAACACGCTGGGCACCGTGAATCCGGTTGCCGAGATGATCGCGATGGCCAAGCGGGCCGGGGCCGTGACGGTCGTGGACGCGGCGCAGGCGGCATCGGCGCACCCGATCGATGTGCGGGCGCTCGGCTGTGATTTCCTCGGGTTTACCGGGCACAAGTTGTACGGCCCAACGGGCATCGGGTCGCTGTTCGGGCGCAAGGAATTGCTCTCGTCCATGCCGCCGTTCAAAGGTGGGGGCGAGATGATCAAGTCGGTCAGCTTTGCTGGCTCGACGTACGCCGATCCACCGATGCGGTTTGAGGCTGGCACGCCGAACATCGCGGGCGCGATCGGGCTGGCGGCGGCCATCGAGTGGTTCACGGCGCTCGACCGCGAAGCACTTGCGTCCCACGAGCGAGACCTCGCCGATTACGGGCAGGCCCGGCTGGCCGAGATCGATGGGCTTCGGCTCATCGGGACAGCGGCGGGCAAGGCGCCGGTGTTCAGCTTCGTGCTGGACTGGGCGCACGCGTACGACATCGGCCCCGTGCTCGATCACCGGGGCGTGGCGGTGCGCACGGGCCACCACTGCACCGAGCCGTTGATGCATCGCTTTGGTGTCCCCGCAACGGTTCGCGCGTCGTGCGCGGCGTACACCACGCGCGCCGAGATCGATGCGCTGGTCGAGGCCATCGAAGGAGCAAGGAGGCTGCTGGCATGAGCACGCCCAAGGCTTCGATTCCGGAAATCAGCGAGATCGAGGAGACGTTCGAGTTCCTGGGCGACTGGGAAGAGCGCTTCGGCTACCTCATTGATCTCGGCAAGAAGCTGCCCGAGATGCCAGAGGCCGACCGCGTCGAGGCCAACCGCGTCCACGGCTGCCAGGCCTCGGTGTGGCTGAAAGCGGACATCGATGACAGCGGCCGGCTTTGCCTCGCGGCGATCAGTGATGCGCACATGGTCAACGGGCTTATCGCGATCATGCTGAGTCTGTTCGATGGCACGTCGCCAGCGGAGGCACGCGCGATCGATGCGAAAGCGGTGGTCGACCGTCTCGGTCTCAGCGAACACCTCAGCCCGACGCGGCGCAACGGGCTGTGGGCGATGATCGAACGCATCGGCGTGCTGACAGCGAACGCCTAAGTTAGGGAAGTGAGGGAGGCAGCGATGGACCCCATGCGCATCTTCGATTCCACCGGCGGCGGCAGGCCGCGTGTCGCGGCAACGCCCACGCCCGACGCGCACACCGTTGTGGGCCAGATCATCGAAGCCATCAAGCGGGTGTACGACCCGGAGATCCCAGTGAACCTGTACGACCTCGGGCTGATCTATTCGATTGTGGTCGAGGGTGCGAATGCGGATATCAAGATGACGCTCACAAGCCCGGCTTGCCCCGAGGCGCAGACGCTGCCCCGGCTTGTGCAGGCTGCGGCGGAGACGGTTGAAACGATCGAAGCCGCGGCAGTTGAACTTGTGTGGGAGCCCCGCTGGGAGAAGTCCATGATGTGCGACGAGGCGCTGCTTGAACTGGGGCTGCTGTGATTACATTCGCGTCGCGATGTCGGTGAGGTTCTCGGCCAGCCACAGGGGTGATCCGGGTTGGAAACTGAACCGCAGCACGTCGCCCGTTTCAGCCGAACCCAAGATGTTCAGCGTACCGCCGCGCGACGCGTAACTGCTCAGCGGGCCCGTAACCGCCGGCACCGTGTTCGCATTTGAAACCTGATCGATCAACCGGTCCGCACGCCACGTGTTGGTCGCAGGGGCCCACCAATAAACATACAACGCGCCGTTCTCATCCAGCCCGGCGTAGTTCATCCCGTTCCAAGACGTGCCGTATCCGGTAAGGCTCGCGGGCTGGAGAGCGGGGCCGCCAACGATGTCGGTGAGGTCCGAAGCGACCCACGTTCCGCCAAAGCTCGGCACCCACCAGACGATGGAAATATTTCCCTGCGTGTCGATGCCGGTGAGGTTGATGCCGCGCCAACTGGTCTGGATGACGCTGAGCCCGCTGTCGGCATCGAGAGTAGGTGCATCGTCGGCAAAGTTGGAGAGGTCAGAGAGGCGCCATTGCCCGTTGAGACTTGGGGCGGTCCATACCGAGACGATGCGACCTTCGAAACTGACGCCCGCGAAGTGCAGCGCGTTCCAGGGTGTGACGTAGCTAATCAAGTTTGATAGCGGGGGAACGTCGAGCCCGCGATCCGTGAACTGCGTTGACAGATTCGTGAACGCCCACTCTGGAATGAGAACCTGAATGTCGTTTGCCCGCTCGTTGAAGCTGGCCTTGGCGTAGTACATAAGCTCGGTGGCCGCCACATCGTCCGTGAGGGTGTCCACGAGGAATCCAACGTAGACGTGCCGATCAAGCGCGTTGGGCTCGCGCGTCGTGAAGACGGCGGCCGCACGCACGCCGGTGATCCGCTGCGACTCCAGCACCACTGGCCCGCCGTTGGTCAGATTGCGGTAGGTCCACTCGCCGCTCGCAGCACGCTCGAAGAGCATGAACTCGCCTTGCTCACCGATCGCCATGACGTTGAGCGAGCCGTCAGCGGGGTCCGTCCAGATGGCAGCCTCGCCGATGGCCGCCGGGGCCCCGGTCAAGCGATGCAAGTTGGCGGCGGTCCAGCCTTGGCTGAAGACAACCAACGTGCCATCGTCTGTGAGCGAGACGACGTTGTGCGTGTTCGCCGAGTCGGCCACGGTCGCAACAACGGTGCCGGCTCGCGCGAGCAGCGAGTAGCCGCTGTCGGGGTCGGCCTCGAACGCCCCGATGTCGGTGGCGGCACCGACGGTGCGGTCCATCCCCCGCTGATCAGTTTCGAGATCGATCGGGTTGAGCCCGGCATCAATCGCGGGGCTGCCCTGCACCAGCGCGTGCGTGCGCGTCGGGCCGCCGTTGATGGCCAGCGGGCGGAGCAAAGCGTTCACGCCGACCAGATTGCCGTTGACGTTGTGGACGAAGGCAGCGGGCACCTCGCCGAAGCCGATGAGGTTGTTACGGCTCTGCGAATCGATCGTGCCCGGCCCTGCGATGTTGGATGGAATCCGGCTGGTGGGGGGGCGCGTTGATGATTCGTACCCGTTCTCGCTGACGATCGATGACACCATCAGCAGCGTGCCGCCGTCGTGATAGAGGCCGACAAAGCCGTTGTTCAGAGCTATGGTGCTGTTGTGGATGGTCAACGCCCCGTTGTTGTAGACGCCGCTGCCAGGAGAACGGCCCGCGAAGTTGTCCACGGAATTTCCTGAGATGGTTGAACTACGGATGTTGGCCGTGCCGCGGTTCTCGATGCCACCGCCGAACGATCCGACCGATGCGGGCCTATCGGTCGAGAAGTTGAACGCTTTGTTCCGAGCAACAAGCGAGCCGTCGAGCAGCAGGCTGGCGCCCTGCGCGTTGCTGATGCCACCGCCGTCGAACGCCAAGTTGTCGGTGATAGCCGAAGTGAAGACCACGAGCGTGCCATCGTTGCGAATCCCGGCCCCGCGCGTGAACGCGGCCCCGTTGCCCTCGATCACGCTATCACGGATCGTCAGGCTTCCGCTGCTCTGGTTCAGGATGCCGTTGACCATGTTGCTGATGACGATCCCTTCAAGCAGCAGGGTTTCGCTGTTACGAAAGGCGGTGGCTGCATCGCGTAGCGAGAGGTTTCTGATGATGACCACAAAGCTCGCGTCTGTTGCATCGTCAACATCAAAGATGTCACCGACGAAGTAGGTATCACTCAGGCCGGCTCGGTCACGACGGATGCTCAGCACATCGGAACCGGGTCCGGTGATGGTGAGTTCATCGGTGATGCGGAGCGACTCGCCGGTGAGTTGGATGCTGCCATCCAGCCCCTGTGCAAAGCTGATGGTGTCGGCCTCGCTGTTCGCGTTGGCTTGTTCAACAGCCTCGCGCAGCGTGAGCTGGCCCTGGCTGTAGTCGCCATCGACCACGTCGCTCAGGTTGTCGACGACAAAGGCTGCGAGCAGTTGGCGGGCTTCGAGCGACTCGAAAGACGAGGTCAACGGCTGGGTTCGTGACTTGTGGCGCATGGCGGGTTCCTGTGTCGGGTTCCTGGCGATGCACGCGGGTTGGCATCGCATCAAGACTGGGCGACAGGGGGTATCGCCGGGCGAGGTCGGGATGGGCCGATCGCTCGTCTTGCTCCGGCAATCGTACCACTTCTGGCAGCACGCGCCAACGGCTTTGCCATTTGTTCATTTCATGCGACCCGCCCGGCCGAACTGGCCGGCAACGGGGTTCTCGGTCTGGGGCGTAACACCCGCCTGGAGGGCCTATAGGACGCGTGTTGCAGGCGGCGTTCGGCCCGTAAGGCCTTGCAGGACAGGCGTTGCGGGCCCGACTGGAGCAGCCCGGCACGACGCCCGATCATTTCCCAGAGTAAGCGGGCGTAACCCGTGATTCGCTCTTTGAGGAGAGGTCGCGAGCATGAACCAATCTCGGCGGTGGCGATCGGTTTCTGGCCGAGCAGCGGCGCTGCTGCGCGCAGCTTGCGATGCGCGGGGTGTGGGCGGTCGTTCAGTTGCACCGATCGAACTGCTCGAAGCGCGATGCCTGCTGTCGACGTACATCGTCGATAATATCTTCACCGACGACGAGAGCGACGGCAACTTTACCGCCAACGATCTTTCGCTCCGCGAGGCGGTGCAACTCGCCAATGCCAACCCCGGCCTTGATACCATCGTGTTCTCGCCGCTGCTGAACCGTGCCACGATCGATCTGACACTCGGCGAGCTTAGCCCGACCGATGACCTGATCATCCGCGGCTATTCGCAGTTTGACTTCCCGCTGGATATCACGATCAATGCGGGCGGCACGCAGCGTCACTTCGGTGTAGGTAGCGGCATTTCGCTGACTCTTGAGCATCTCACGCTGGCCAACGGCTTGCATGCCACCAGCGGCGGCTCCATCTACACGCAGGGCGCGCTCACGCTGACTGATACGGCCATGGCGACCAGCTCCGCTGGGCGCGGCGGAGCGGTGTTTGTAGACACGATGGGCTCGCTGACGGTCATCGGTTCTTCGTTCACAGGCAACGCCGCAACGACCGCGGGCGGCGGCGCGATCACGGCACTCGGTAGTTTCACGATTTCGAGCTCCACGCTTGCTTCCAACACCGCCGTCGGGATCGGTGGAGCGATCGAAGCTCGAGCCGATGGTTCGCTCACGGGCGTAACACTCTCGGGCAACTCGGCAGCGGGCGCTGGCGGCGGCATCGCGATCGCTGCGGGCAGCGTTGCCATCATGAACTCCACGCTCACGCTCAACCGCTCTGACAGCAACGCCTCGGGCGGCGAGACGGGCGGAGCCATCAGCGTCTCGGGCGGCGCAGCCGCGCTCGTCAGCACGCTTGTCTCTGGCAACTACCGCGGCACGGGCGTCTCGACCAACGACGACATCGCGGGCGCCGTCACCGGGTCGTTCAACCTCGTGGGCAACGCCTCGACCGCAGGCGGTCTCGCTCACGGCGTAAGCAACAACCTCGTCGGGGTTTCGCCTCTGCTCGGAGCGCTCTCGCTCAACGGGGGCACGGTGCAGACGCACCCGCTGCTCGAAGGCAGCCCGGCCATCGATGCGGGTTCCAACCCGGGCGCGCTCGCGAACGATGTGCGAGGCGGCCGATACCTGCGTAACGACGGCGGCGGGGTCGATATCGGCGCGTACGAACGCCAAGCGTTCGCTCTTGTTGTCGCGCACCTCACCGATGAGAACGACGGCGATAGCTCCGATGGCGACCTGTCGCTCCGCGAAGCGATCGCGATCACCAACGAGAACCCCGTCGCGGACTCGATCACGTTTGCCGGTGGGCTCGCCGGAACGCTCACGCTCAACGGCACCTCGATCAAGATCGAGGACACCGTCACGATCACCGGGCCGGGTCAGGACGACTTGACGATCGACGCCAACGACCTGTCACGGGTGTTCTGGATCGATGACCCTTCGGGCACGCTCAGTGACCCCGTATTTATCGAAGGCATGACGCTCACCGGCGGTAACGGCGGGGGCGGAATCGGTGGAGCGATCCTCTCCGCGGAACGCATGACGCTGTTCCAGGTCACGATCACGGGGAACTCCTCAACGCTCGGCGGCGGGCTCTACACCAGCGGCCAACTTATCATCGCCGACTCGATTATCAGTGATAATGTTTCCGCGGTGGCCGGCGGCGGTCTAACGTTCGAGCCGTTCTTGCCCGAGCAACTCATCATCGCGCGAACAACCATTACGGGTAACACCGCCGATGGCGGCGGGGGCGTTGCGGTGTTCGGGGCCTCGGCCAGCGCCACCATCTTTGATTCGGTCGTCTCCGACAACACGAGTACGTTCTCCGGCGGTGGGCTCGCTTTCTACAACGGCGGGGCCGCCACCGTCACCAACACCACCATCGCCAACAACACCGTGACCGGCGCCAGCCAGCAGGGCGGCGGTATCGCGATCATCTCGACAGCGACCGCCACCGTCGAGGGCAGCACCATCAGCGGCAACACGGGCGCTGATATCGGCGGCGGTATCTACGTGGGCCAGGGCAGCTTCACGCTGACTAACTCGACCGTCTCCGGTAACGAATCGCTGAGCAAAGGCGGCGGTGTCTACGTCGCTGCGGGCAGTTCAGCAATCAACAATTCCACCGTCGCGCTTAACACCGCCGACACCAACTCAAGCGTCGCGGGCGCGCGAGGCGGCGGGCTGTTCAACGACGCGGGCACGGTCACGATGGTCAGCACCATTGTTGCATCGAACGCTGCGGGCGGCGTCTCGATCGAGGACATCGGCGGCACACTGGAAGCCGGCTCGACGCACAACCTGGTCTCCGGGCTTGGTTCGGCGGGCGGTCTCACCAACGGCATCGCGAGCAACATCGTTGGCGTCAGCGCCAACCTTGGCACGCTCACGATGGACCTCGGCTCGGTCGCCACGCACCCGCTGCTGAGCGGCAGCCCCGCGATCAGCGCCGGCACCAACGCGAGCGGTGATGACCTCGATCAAGCCGGCCAGGCTCGTGCCAAGGGGCTGGGCATCGACATCGGAGCGCGCGAGGCTGACCTCGCGCCCGTTAGCACGGTCAGCGTCCCGAGTGGCTCTTACGGCGGCGGGCAGAGCATCACGCTCGGCGCGACCGCCACCGACGAAGACGGCGTGATCGCCCGCGTCCAGTGGTTCCACGATGCCAACAACGATGGCATCGCCGATCCGGGTGAACTCATCGGTACCGACCTCGATGGCGCCGACGGCTGGCAGGTCAGCTACACGCTGCCCAACACGGTTGATCCCGCGATCGGGCTGATCGTTCTTGCCGTGGCTACCGACGACGATTCTAACCTAAGCCCGCCCGCAGCGGCATTGCCGATCTTCATCAACGCCCTGCCGACCTTCGATCCGCTGACCACGTTCCAGCAGGAAATCACACGCGGCGGCACGGTCACCATCCTCCTCTACAACGTCTCTGACGCCGACGGCTCCATCCGCGATGTCAAGTTCTACTTCGATTCCAACGACGATGGCATCCCCGACGCGTCCGAGTTTGTGGGTATCGACACCACCGCGTCGTCGGGCACCTATGGCACCTCGTACAAGATCCCGCTCACTTCACCATCGGGGCCACGCGGGTTTATCGCGGTGGTCACCGACAACCGCGAGGACTCCATCACGACCAACGTGGCGTACGTCGAGGTCATCAACATCGCGCCAACCCTCGGCAGGCTTTCGCTCGGGAGTTCCACCTTCTCGCAGGGCGATTTCGTGTCGCTCAGCGCCACCAACTTCTCTGATGTCGACGGCACGGGCGATATCGCCTCGGTCCGCTTCTACCACGACCTCAACCTTGACGGCATCGCCGATGACTCCGAGTTGCTCGCGACCGATGCCGAGCCCATCAATGGCTTTGTCATCGTGCTCACCCGCGACCAGACCCGAGCCCTGCCGATGGGCACCACGCGGTTCCTCGCGATCGCTGTCGATCCCGAGGGCGGCGAGAGCGCTCCCGAGGATGCCACCGGCACGGTTCTCTTCTCGCTGCTCGCCAATGAGAACACGACCATCCAAAGCTCCGCCTCGCCGGGCGATCTGCGTCGCGTGCTCAGCATCAACCAGGCGGGCGATGCCGTCGCGTTCGAGCAGCAGGGTTCCGGCGGCTGGACCGCGATTCAGTTCACCAACGCGTTGGGCGCTCCCGCTGCGATCGACGACGCGATTACCTGGACCGATCCCAAGGACGCGCTGACCTACGCCGCGTACCCGTCCGAACTCGGACTGATCTTGCTCAAGCGTGATGCTGCGGGCGCGTGGACCTACCGGAATCTCACAGAGGAGATCGACGGCTCCATCGGCCCGGTGCGCAACCTCACGCAGTTCGTCAGCGCTGCGGGCACCGGCCGGGTGGTGGTGATCGCGGGCATCGATTCGGGCGACCGCCTCGTCGCCTACCAGCAGTTCACTCCGGTCGTCGAACTGAGCAACGCCGGCACCAGCCCGGATAACTTCGCTTACCAGTTCGTCGATATCTCAGCAAGCCTCGATGATGGCGGCTTCGATACGCCCGCGTACACCGAACTCATCAGTTACCGCACCGCGTGGGATGCCTGGCATCTCGCCGGCCTCAACGCTCAAGGCGACATCATCTCCGTGTGGACCTCGCCTTCGGTCTTCACCGCGTGGCGCACCGACAACCTCTCCGAGGCCAACGGCTCAGCCCCGCTCACCGGCGGGCTCACCGCCATCCTCACCAACTGGCGCGGCATCAACCTCACCGGCATCAACCAGCAGGGCGAGGTCGTCGTGACATGGTGGATCCCCAGCTTCGCGGGCAAGTGGGAGAACGCCAACCTCACCGAAGCCTTCGGCGGGCCGACCATCTCCGGCCAGGGACTCACCGGCTACTACACCACATGGAACGGCATGAACTACGCCGGCATCGATCAGAACAACCAGATCGTCATCTACTGGTGGGTGCCCGCGTTCGGCGGCGAATGGCAGACGTCCGTCATCACCGATGTCGCCGACTTCTCCATGCCGCGCCCAACCGGCCAACTCACCAGCCTCGCTTCTGCCGGCGGCACGCTCTCGATCCTCGGAGCATCGGCCAACGGCGATGTGGTCAGGGCCTCATGGCAAGCCAGCCAAGGCGGCGACTGGCTCCTCGAAAACCTCTCCGAGGACGCACTGCGGGCGTAGCCCAATCACGCTCTTTCGAAGCCCCCGGCGGAAGCCGGGGCCAAGGTGGGCGGACACAGGCCGCCCCATCATCAATTGGGGAAAGTGGAGCGGACGTGAGTCGAACACGCGACCTCATCATTGCGAACGATGCGCTC
>CAYGSG010000052.1:0-19767 GCA_964352615.1 uncultured Phycisphaeraceae bacterium | reverse complement strand
ACTCTGGAGGGCGCTCGCCGACCCCACACGGCGGGCCCTGCTCGATCGATTGCGAGCCGGGCCGATGACCACCGGGGCGCTCGCAGAGGCGACGCCCGAGCTCACCCGTTTCGGCGTGATGAAGCACCTGACCGTGCTGGAAGAAGCGGGCCTGCTCTTTCACGAGAAGCGCGGCCGACAGCGCTGGAACCACCTCAACGCGGCCCCGCTGCGTCAGCTCTACGAGCGATGGGTCAGCCAGTACGAAGACCCCGCTGCGGCGCGCCTCGTGGCGCTCAAGCGAGCTGTCGAAGCAGAATCAAGACCAGCCCCATCATCTGAAAGGACCACCCCCATGAGCACCGAGATTCTCAAGACCCCCGTGCGTGCTGCGGTTGTGCAGACCGAGATCGAGATCGCCGCCGAGCCCGCGAAGGTGTACGACGCCTACGTCAACCGCTTCGGAGACTGGTTCTACGAGAACGAGGAATCGCGCACATCCCGGCCCGCTCGGTTCGAGAACAAAATCGGCGGCCTGTGCTACATGGAACTGCCCGAGGGCGGCGCCAACGTGCTCGCCACCGTCACCATGCTCAAGCCCGGCTGGAAGATTCGCATGAGCGGCGACTGCACCATCCCCAACGCCTATATCGGGAACATGACCATCACGTTCCACCCGTCCGACAAGCACGCGGGCGGCACGCGCGTCCACATCGAGCACCGCATGGCCGGCGAGTTTGCCGACGACCTGCCCGCGGGCTTTGAGGAAGGCTGGGCCGATGGGCTCAGCAAGCTCAAGGCGCTGGTCGAGGGCGTGTAGCGCTCATCCTAGAGGGTCGTTCAGAAATCTGGCCCATCTCCCCCCGACGTTGCATGAAAGGTCTTGCGACCAACAACGTAGTGAAGGCCCAAGCCATGCTCTTCGTCGAACGGCGTGTCAAACGACATCGTAACGTATCGACGCCGACCGTTGTGTTTCCGACTGACGTATACGTCGACACATCGAAGTCCCCGTTTGAAACTGGCGACTGACCTGACCATTTTCTGTGCGTCAACATACCATCCTGGCTCTGCTACGCTGCACATGCCTAGCAACTTCTCGGCATATCTGCGAAGCACCTCAACCGCCTCATCGCGTCGGTCACTGCCAACATCCTCGATGAATCGCTGCCAAATGCGCCGCTGCCACTCGTACGGTCCGCCGGGTGGCTCATCCATTGTCGGCCACACCGGCAGGCTGTCCATCGCCAAGGGTGCCACCTTTCCCGTCAGCGGCAGCTTGATTTGGCCTTCCCAGGTCACCCCGTACGTCAGCTTGCCAAAGCAGGGATCAACGACCTCGTAGCCTTGCCACTTCTCAATTGCCCGCTTGGCGACCCGCCATGCGCGCTCGTGTTTGCTCATGCGCTTCGCCATGGGCTCAGCTTATCGACAGCAACGCTCGTCGGCCGGTATCCTCCCGCCATGCTCACCATCGACTACGCCAACTGCCTGTCCTCCCGCGTCGGCCCCCACGGGCTCGATCCCGACCGTCTCGCTGAAGGAGGCGAGCTCGCCAATGCCGCCGCAGCCATGACCGCCAAGCTGAGCGCCAGCCGTGGCAAGGGCTGGGAACGCTGGCGCGAGCTGCACCGCGACCCCATGCGGGCCGAGCACGTGCAGGCGGTCAACGAGGCCATCGCCAAGGTGCGTGCCCACTTCAAGGGCGAGCCTGAGAACCTGGTTGTGCTGGGTATCGGCGGCTCAGCGCTGGGCAACATTGCGCTGCAGAGCGCGCTCAACCCTGCCACGCACAACCTCTTGCCCTCGGGCCAGCGGTCCGGGCCGCGCGTGTTCGTGATTGACAACGTCGATCCCGCGTACTTCGCCAGCGTCATGGCCTTCTGCAAGGCCCACGGCGGCTGGGACAAGACCCTGTTCAACGTCATTAGTAAGTCCGGCGAGACGGCCGAGACCGCCAGCCAGTTCATGATCGTCCGCGACCTGCTCAACGAGGCGCTCGGCAAGAACGCCAAGCACCATGTGGTCGCGGTGACCGACCCCGCCAAGGGCACCATGCGGCAGATCTGCGACGCCGAGGGCTACACCACCATGCCCGTGCCCGATGGTGTCGGCGGGCGGTTCAGCGTGCTGAGCCCCGTCGGGCTCTTTAGTGCAGCCATGACCGGCATCGACATCAACGCCCTGCTCGACGGCGCCGCCGAGATGGACCAACGCTGCACCAAGCCCGAGCTTGGCAAGAACCCCGCCGCCATGCTCGCGGCGTTGCTCGTCGAGCTCGGCACCCGCAACGGCAAGATCAACCACGTCATGATGCCCTACGCCAACAACCTCTACCTGCTCGCCGACTGGTTCCGCCAGCTCTGGGCCGAGAGCCTGGGCAAGCGCGTCGACAACACCGGGGCCGTCGTCAACACCGGCTTCACGCCCATCAAGGCGCTGGGCACCACCGATCAGCACTCGCAGGTGCAGCTCTACCGCGAAGGGCCCAACGACAAGGTGCTCGGCCTGCTCGATGTCACCGAACTCTCTGAAGACCCGGCCAACATCCCCACCGGCCTTGGCGTCGAGACGCTGACGTACCTCGAAGGCTCATCGCTCGCCGCGCTGCTCACGGCCGAGAAGCGGGCCACCGAGTACGCCCTCGTCGAGAGCCAGCGGCCCAACTTCACCATCACCTTCCCCCGCGTCGATGCCCACCACGTCGGCGAGTTCATCTACCTGTGGGAGATGGTCACCGCCTACGCCGGGCTGATGCTCAACATCGACGCCTACGACCAGCCCGCCGTCGAGCTAGGCAAGCAAGCGACGTTCGGGCTCATGGGCCGACAGGGCTACAGCGAGTTCAAGTCCAAGGTGGACGAAGGACTCGCCGAGACGGGGTACCGGATGTGATATCGGAGATGAGCAATGGCAGCGCTCGACATCTGGGCACAGTTTGAAGCACGTGCAGATTTCTCATCTGGGAATGGCGTCGATGAACCCATGATAGAGGCTGCTAGCAAGGAGCTGGGCACTCACTTTCCGAGCAGCTACCGCGAGTTCTTACAAAGGTGGGGATGGGCCGAGTGCGGAGTGGCCAGCATACTCGGGCTTGGCATGCCCAAAGCAGAACAGTATCGACTCGACTGTGTTTACCACACCAAACGCATGCGTGAGAACTGGAACGCACACGGTCTCGCGCCCTGGCCTGCAACCGGTGTCATAGTTTACGACGTTGGAAATGGAGACTTCATCTATATGGTTGGCGAAGGCACCGGCGAACACTCTGGGTGCATCTTTGAGTACAACCACGAGTTCAATGAACACGACATCGCCGCCGCCTCGTTCACACAATGGCTCGAAGCAATTCTCACCGATCCCGACTGCATCCCGCCACAGGGCAATTTCTTCGGACACCGCTCTTTTTTGCACTCTCCACGCACGGCAGTTCCGCACTTAGCATCGCCACTTCACTCGACAGTGGATCGCAAACACGATCAACAGCAGGATGCGTAGCCCGCCCGGGATCGCCGCCATAGGTAGCCAATTCGGTCTTTGAGATTCCCTGGCGGTGCGGCTGAAGTTTCTATTGAGCGTCGGTGATTGCGAGGAACTCTTCTCCGCCACCTCTCCCCTTGAGGGAGAGGTCGGCGATGCCAACAGGCATCGGCGGGTGAGGGGTTTCTGACCCGCCGCTCTCGCAGCCAGTTCCAAACCCCCCTCACCCCAGCCCTCTCCCTCGGTGGGGAGAGGGAGCCAGAAGGGGAAAGCGTGCCCGCGTGATCGCGCACGCGGCTCTGATCTGAACCCATTACCTATTGCCCACTCCCCATTGCCCGGCCATCTTTAGCTCCGCCCGTACACCGGCACCAGCGCGCTGCGCGTCACCATATTGTTGGGAGAGGCCAGGTGCACGATCGTCTCGGCGACTTCCGCCGGCTTGGGCCACAGGCCAAAGTCGGCGCCGGGCATCGCCTTGCGGTTGGCGGGGGTATCGAGCACGCTAGGCACGATCGCGTTGACCCAGATGCCTTCGTGGCGGAGTTCTTCGCCCAGCGCCTGCGAGAGCGCGGCCACGCCCGCCTTGGCCACGGCGTAGGCGGTCATCCCGGCGCCGGCTCTTGGTTCGAGCGCGAGGCGCGCTGAGACGTTGACGATCCGCCCCCCGCCGCTGATGCCGTTGAGCGTTCCCGCTTCCATCATGCGACGGGCCGCCTCCCGGCAGGTCAGGTAGCAGGAGACGAGGTTCTTATCGAGCTCGGCGGTGAGCTGGGCCTTGCGGGTCTGGCAGATGCTGCCCGCCATGAAGCCTCCGGCGAGATGGATCGAACCCCACAGCGGCACGTTGCGGCCCGCAGCGAACACCGAGTAGAAAAGCTCCACCTTGTGCTCGTCGCTCAGGTCCACCTGCTCGGTCACGTGGACCCGGTCGTGGCTGGCGAGGGTGAAGGCCTTGAGCTCCTCGTGGCGGAAGCACGGCACATGGACGTGCGCCCCGCCGTCGATGAGCATCTCGACAACCGCTGAGCCGAGGGCTCCAGTGCCGCCGGTGACGACGACGTGGCGATCGGCGAACTCTTGGGGGGCGACGGGATTCATGGCGGATCTCCGATCGTGGCTCGTGCCGGGCTAACGACGGACTGGGGCCGGGCTGCGACGCGGCTGGGGGGGCCGGGGCGGACGCCTAAGGATACCAAAAAGCCCACAAAACCGCACGGCACGCCCGTTGCGTACGCACAGCCATGCACCAAGGCCTCTACATCGCTGCCACCGGCGCTCTTAACAGCATGTACCGCCAGGACGTGGCGGCGAACAACCTCGCCAACATCAACACCCCGGGTTTCAAGGTCGATTCCGTGCTGGTCCGCCAGCGTGGCTCGGCCCGCGAAGAAGCGGGCCTGGGCCAGATGGCCTCGAACGAACTGCTCGAACTGCTCGGCGGCGGCGTTCACGGCCTGCGCACCCACACGGGCCACACGCAGGGCACCATCACCCAGACGGGCAACGACCTCGATTTCGCGCTGCAGGGCGACGGGTTCTTCGTGGTCCGTGCTGGCAGCGACGACTCGGGCGACACGCTCCGGCTCACACGCGATGGGCGGTTCTCGCTGAATTCCGACGGCATGCTCGTCAACCGCGAGGGCCTGCCGGTGCTGGACGACTCGAACGACCCGATCAAGCTCAAGGCGGGCATCAGGGCCGAGATCGAGGGCGACGGGACCATCCGCCAGGCAGGCCAGCGAATCGCCCGCATCGGCGTGCTCGACATCGCCGACCCGCAGAGCCTGCGCAAAGCGGGCGCAAGTCTCTACGCACTCTCCAATGGCAGCCTCGACAACGCGCAGCAATCGTCCGCGATCATCCGCCAGGGCTCCATCGAGCAATCCTCGGTCAACCCGATCAACGCGATCATGGCGGTGTCGTCAGCGGGCAGCGACGCCGAGTCGAACATCTCGATGATCTCCCGCTACGACCAGCTCTTGGAACGCGCGATCAACACGTTCGCCCGCTTGGCGTGACGTTTGCGTAGCACTTCCGGCCCCCCTCGGCCCTCCACCCTGCCCCTGACCGTTCATCTGTAAGACGGAGCCCAGCCTTGGCCATCCTCGCCCTGCAATCCGCGGCCTCCGGCCTGACCGCCCTCAACACCCAGCTCGACGTGGTCGCCAACAACCTGGCGAACATCAACACCGCGGGTTACAAGCAGAGCCGGGCGAACTTTCAGGACCTCGTGTACATCGAGCGGGCCCAGCCGGGCGTTGAGAACGCCAACGGCGACCAACGCCCCACGGGCCTCTATGTAGGCCTCGGCGTGAAGGTCAGCGGCACGCAGGTCAACTTCGAGCAGGGCGCCCCGCTCACCACCAACGAGCCGCTGGACCTCATGATCCAGGGCGCCGGGTTCTTCCAGGTGCAGGTGCAGGACGAGACGGGCGAGGGCGGCGTGGCGTACACCCGCGCGGGCAACTTTGCACGCAACAGCCAGGGCGAGATGGTGCTCGCCAACGACCAGGGCCGCAGACTCGAACCGGGCATCAACATCCCCGACGGCGCTGAATCGATCGCCATCGGCCCCACCGGCATCGTCTCGGTCACGTTGCCCGGAGCCGCGGCGCCGCAAGAGATCGGGCAGATCGAACTCGCTGCCTTTGTCAACCCTGCGGGCCTCAAGCAGATCGGCGAGAACCTGTACGTCGAGTCCGCCGCCAGCGGTCCGCCCCTCCTGGGTGACCCGGGCAGCGAGAACCGCGGCAGCGTTCAACAAGGAGCACTCGAAGCCTCCAACGTCGATCCCACCCGCGAACTCATCGAACTCATCCGCACCCAGCGGGCGTTCGAGATGAACAGCCAGACCATCCGCACCGCCGACGAAACCCTCCGTGCGGTCGGCCAGCTCAAGCGGTAACCGCTGACACGACGGAGTGACCCGATGACCCAACGCCCCGCGAACCTGCCAACTGGCCTGCTTACCGGCCTCCTAACCGGCCTGCTCACGCTTGCTTGGCTGGCAGCGCCCTCGCACGCGCACGACACGGTGACAATGCGGTCGGTCGCCAGGATCGATGAGGGTTCGCCCATCACCCTGTCGGCCATCGCCACGCTCGACGGGTCGCTGCTCGCGTCGATCGCGCAGTCCGAAATTGTGCTGCCAGAGACTCAGACCAACACCAACGGCTGGCACAGACTCGAACAAGCCGACGTGCGCGCAGCACTGGTCGCTGCGCTGGGCGAACGCGGCGATATGGTCATCATCCGCGGCGGGCCTTGCGATGTGCGCCAGCATGCGCCGGCCACCGACCAGCCCGCATCGGCGCCCGCCACGATCGAGCCCGACCTCACGCCCGATGCCTCGATGGTCGTCACGCTCGATACCGTCCGTGGACACCTTGCCCGGCAGATCGCAACCATGCTCTCGGCTGAGCCGAGCGAGTTGCGTCTGAGCTTTCAGGACCGCGACTCGGCCCTGCTCGACACGCTCGACGCGGGGCGCGTGGTGGATGTCCGCCCGCTTGGCCACGGCTCGCGCATGCCCTTTGCCGTCAAGGTCTTCGAGGGCGACCGTGTCGTTGCCGAGGGCATCACGCGGGTCGAAGTCACACGCCTCATGCCCGTCGCCACCGTTGCAAGGCCCATCAGCCGGGGGGCGGTGGTTGGAACGGACGACATCACAAGCGACCAGCAGTGGCTCGCAACCGACGTGGACGCGGCCCCATCGACCAGTGTCATCGGCTTGGTCGCGCGCGGCCCGCTCCAGCCGGGGGCGCTCGTGCTGCACTCGCACGTTGAGCAGCCGATCGTCATCAGGCGAGGCGAACCCACCATCGTCGATGTCATCGTGGGCTCGATCGCCGTCGCGGTCGAGTACCGCGCGAGCGAGAACGCAGCCGTCGGTGATGTGATCGAGTTTGTCGACAAGAACGACCGCACCAACACGCTGCGGGCGCGCGTCACCGGGCCGGGCCGGGCTGTGAGCCTGAGCGAGCCCGACCGGCATCAGACGGATCCTTCAAAGTCCGACCAAGAGGCCTCACCATGATCAGCCGCCACTCGACTGCTTCGCTCACCGCCTGCCTGTTGGTCGCTGCCAGCGGGGCGCACGCCCAGAGCCTGTTTGAGCAGCGGTGGAACGCGCCGACTGATGCGCGGGGCATCCCGGATGCCGATGCGGAACTCAGCAGGCTGAGCATGCTCTATGTGGGCGTGCCCGAGCCCCGCGATTACGCCATCCACGACATCATCACGATCATCATCGACGAGACCAGCCGCTCGCAGAGCAACCAGAAGCTGGAGACCGAGAAGGACTTCGACCTCAGCGGCTCGCTCCGCGAGTTCCCGTCGCTTCGGCACCTGATGGAACTCCAGTTCCAGAACGGGGATTCCACTCGCCTGCCCATGAACGTCGGGGTGGGCGGCTCGCACGAATCCACCAACGAGGGTGACTTTGAGCGCACGGACCGGTTCACCGCACGCGTGGCGGCCACTGTTATCGATGTCAAGCCCAACGGCACACTCGTGCTCGAAGCCCGCAAGACCATCTCGAACAACCAGGGCGAGTTGCAGACCATCGTGCTCAGCGGCCTGTGCCGACAGGAAGACGTAAGCACCGACAACTCGGTCGCTTCCTACAACATGGCCGACTTGAACGTGTTCCAGCGCACCGAGGGCGAGGTCCACAAGGCCGGCACCAAGGGCCTGATTCCCAAGGTGTTCGAGGCCATCTTCAACTTCTGACCGCGTTGCTTCGCCGGGCCTCTGGCACGCGGCTTGCGTTGCGTAATGCAATGACCCGCTCCACGCCCAAGCCAAAGCCCACGATGCTCGTTCTGTGCTCGGTTGCGTTGGCGCTCGTGGCCTCTACCGCCTCGGCGCAGCTGACCACGGTCAAAGAGATCGCCCGCTTCAAGAACGACTCCCGCTACGTCCTTCAAGGACTTGGCCTTGTAACCGGTCTGGGGGGCACGGGCGACGACGGCAAGGAGCTGATGGTCGCCCAGCCGTTGGTCGCGTGGCTTCAGGCCCAGGGCAACCCGATGCCCGATCTCGAAGCCGTCGCCAAGACCAAATCCGTGGCGCTCGTCAGCGTCACCTGCGAGATACCGCGCGGCGGAGCGCACAAGAACGACGCGATGGACATCACCGTCTCCGCGGTCGGTTCCGCATCTTCCATCGACGGCGGCAAGCTCGAAATCTGCATCCTGCGAGGGCCCTTCCCGGGCGATCCCGTCTTTGCCACCGCCTACGGCGAGATCGTCTCGCAGAACCAGGCCCGCACCACCGTGGGAGTGGTACGCGAGGGCGCGCAGATCATCCGCGATATCCGCGTTGAGAGCGACGGCGCCTCAACATTCGACCTCGTCGTGATGCCCTGGTACCGGGGCCACGCAGCCGTCAGCCAGATCGCGGCCTCGATCAACGGGCAGTTCGCATCGCTCGCGAGCCTGAGCCAGCCTGTCTCGCCCAACGGCAGCAGGGACCAGAGCGATGGCCGATTCGAGCGCTACGCCATCGGTATCGGCGACCGAACCATCCGCGTGTTCATCCCGGAGGCCGACCGGCGTGATCCGTCGGCGTTCATAGCCGAGGTCATGGGCTCACCCATCGACCCAAGCCAGCTCGGCGTGCCGGCGCGGGTCATCGTCAACAGCGCAACGGGCGCGATCGCGGTCGCGGGCGAGGTGCGCATCAGCCCGGTCGCCATCACCGTTAATGGCCTGACCATCTCGACGACCACGCCTCAGCCCGAACCGACCGAGCTCGACCCGCTCGTGCAGACCAGCGGCTGGACGCCTATCTCGACCGACGCCACCGACCGCGACACCGCGAGGCTCGAGGACCTGCAGTCCAGCTTCCGCAGGCTCAACGTGCCAGTGGCTCAGCAGATCGAGATCCTCCAGATGCTCAAGAAGATGGGCAAGCTCCACGCCGAACTCATCATCGACTAGAGGACTACCACCGATGACCGCGCTCAACACCCAGCCCGTGTTCTTCTCGCTCGAAGCGGTCACCGAACCGATCGCGTTGACCTCTGAGCACCGGGTGTTCAAGCTCGCTGACGAACGAAGCGCCGCGCGCGATGGCTCGCTCGGTGCAACGCAGCGGTCGTTCGCCGAGGTCATGGCCATCGCTGGTCGCGGCCCGCAAGATCAATTGGCCGAGGTTGACGAGTCGCGCCAGACCGCTGAGCAGCTTGTGGCGACGACGCTCGTTGAGCCCATCCTCAAGCAGCTTCGCGAATCGAACAACGCCCCGCCGCCGTTTGGGCCCGGCAAGGGCGAGCAGCAGTTCCGGGCCATGACCGATGCGCACACCGCCAAGGAGATCGTCCGCAGCGGGCAATTCGGGCTTGTCGAACGGCTGGCACAGGATATGCGTGAGCACTCCGTCGCTAAGACCGAGCCCGCCAGGGTGAACACGCAAGAGGACGCAGCATCATGAGTTTTCCCCTCAAGCAGCCAGCAGTGCAGCCAAAGCCCGCGAGCAATCGGCTCGAACCCGCAGCGCTGCTCGAATCGCTCGAAACGCTGCTGTCGGAGATGCTCCGTGCGCACAAGCAGGCGCTGGCCAACACCCGCGAGCACCGCCTGGCGGTCTCGCAGGCCGACCGCGTGCGCATGGCTCGCTGTGCGAGTCAGCAGGCCGAGATCAACGTGCGCACGGAATCGCTCAACCGCGAGCGTTCGTCGCTGCTGGTCGCGTTCAGGCAGGGCGTCTCGCTGCGCGAGGTGCTCTCGAGCCTGTCGAACTTCGATACCGCCCGGTGCGAAGAACTCGGCGATCAGCTCAAAGAGACGGTCGTGCAGCTGCGCAAGGAACAGTCGCGGCTGGCGCTGGCGAGTTCGTCGCTCGCTCAGCACATGCAGGGCCTCATTCAGCAGATCCACCGCTCGCTGAGCCACGCGGGCGTGTACTCGACGCAGGGCCGGGTCGAAGCCGGTGCGGTTGTTGTCAGCGGGTTCGACGTCACGAGCTAACCGCACTTTCCCCCCGATCGCTCGCAAGGAGTCGGCGTGTCTCTTACTTCAGCCATGTTGATCGGTCGTTCCGGCCTGGACGCTGCCTCGGCGGGCATTCAGGTCGCATCGAACAACATCGCCAACGCCGCCTCGCCCGGTTACAGCCGGCAGATCGCGCACCTGAGGCCGGTGCGCGGCTCCAACACCTCGGGCGTTGGTTCCATCGGCAACGGTGTGGGCATCTCCGAGATCGAGCGGCAGGTCGATCAAGCCCTGCTTGCACGCTACTGGCGCGGGCTCAACACCGAAGCCGCAGCGTTGCAAGAGTCCGCGATCCTCAGCCAGGTCGAGGGCTCGCTCAACGAACTGACCGGCGCGGACCTATCGAGCGAACTGTCCGGCTTCTTCTCGCTCTGGAGCGAGCGGGCCAACCTCAGTGAATCGTCCGCGGTCGTGCTCCAGCAGGGCGCGCAGCTCGCGGACATGTTCCAGCGCCTTCGCGGCAGCCTCAGCGATACCCAGGACCAGGTCGACAGCCAACTGGGCAACGCGATCGAACGCGCCAACCAGATCATCACGCAGATCGCCGACGTCAACCGCGAGATCGGCGCCGCCGAGGGCGGGCAGACCACCGCCAACGCGCTGCGCGACCGCCGAGATGAGCTTGTTAGCGAGCTGGCCGCGCTGGTCGATGTCTCGGTCATCGAACAGTCCAACGGCTTGTACGACGTGCTCGTCGGTTCGACCCCGGTCGTGCTCGGCGGTTCGGCCCGCCCGATGGAGCTGCGCCTTAGCTCTGACGGTTCCAAAGTCCGCGCCGACATCGCGGTCGGCAACGGCGGCAGCGTGCTGGATATCGAATCGGGCATCCTCGGCGGACTGCTCGCGGCCAGGCGCGGCGGCATCGATCGCGCCATCGACGACCTCGACCACATCGCCGCCGAGCTGATCTTCCAGGTCAACCGCATCCACTCCACATCCACCAACGACGGCGGGCTCAAAACCGCCACCGGTTCGGTCCAGCTCGCGCTTGGCGACCGCACGCTCGCGCTCAACGACCCGACCAACGCGGCGCTGGCGGGCCTGCCGTTCGCTGCGAGCAACGGCGGGTTCATCGTTGAAGTCATGAACACCGCGACAGGCGAGACCTCGACCACCCGAATCGATGTCGACCTCGACGGGCTCACCGATGCGGGTTTGCCGGGCTTCGGCGACGACACCTCGGCAGAAGACATCCGCGCCGCGCTCGACGCGATCGATGGGCTCAGCGCTCGCTTCACCGCCGATGGCCGGCTCGCTGTGGCCTCGGACTCGGCGTTCTCGTTTGCGTTCAGCGATGACAGCTCGGATGCATTGGCCGTGCTCGGCGTCAACGGTTTCTACGAGGGTGCGTCCGCGGCCGACATCGCGGTGCGCGCCGATCTGATCGAGTCGCCCACGCGACTGGGTACCGGCTCGATGCTCGACGGCGTGTTTATCGAGAACGGCGCCGCGATGGCCATCGCGGGCCTTTCGAGCCAGCCGCTCGACGCGCTCGACGGCCAGGGCTTCAGCGGCGCGTGGCGCGATGTGGTGGGCGACATCGCCGGTGCCACCGCAGCCGCGGCCGATCGTGCCGACGGCGCGTCGATTGTCCGCGCGAACCTCGAGGCCCAGCGGGCCGCGGTTAGCGGCGTGAACCTCGATGAGGAATCCATCAACTTGCTCGCGTTCCAGCGGCTCTATCAGGGCTCGGCACGGGTCATTCAGACCGCTGACGAACTGCTCGACACCCTGCTCTCGATTGTCTGAGGTACTGCTATGAGCTCCATCTCCTCAAGTGTCAACCGAGTGCCCAACCTGCTGCGAACCAATACGTCGCTCGCGACGATCAACCGCACCAACCTCGAGTTGTTCCGGGCGAGCCAGCAGCTCTCGACGGGTCGGCGCATCAGCCTGCCCAGCCAGGACCCGATGTCCGCCGCGATCATTGCCCGGCTCGATGCCTCGCTTGAGCAGGCGGGCCAGTACGACCGCAACCTGTCGGCTGCAGCGGGCTCACTCGACACGCTCGACTCGGCGCTGGGCCAAGCGACCGACATGCTGCTGGATGCGCGCGATCTCGCGCTGGGCCAGCTTAACGTCTCGACGAGTTCTGCCGAGCGCGCGGGCCAGGCCGCGGTGATCGATTCCATCTTGCAGAGCATGCTGGGCCTTGCCAATACCCGCAGCGAGATCGGCGCGGTGTTCGGCGGAAGCAGGCCCGGCTCCGACCCGGTCGAGCCCTTCGGCGGCGGGTTCCGCTACCGGGGCGAGGGCGACGGCCTGCAAACCGATCTTGGCCGAACCGGTTCGCTGCCCGTCACGCTCGGCGGCCGGCACGTGCTCGGCTCCACCTCGACCCGCGTGCAGAGCGCCACCATCAGCCCCGAACTCACCGGCGATACCCGCCTCTCTGACCTTCGCGGCGTGCGGGGCCTTGGCATCGCCAAAGGCGAGATCGAACTGAGCTACGACGGCAACCTGCCCGTTCGCGTTGACCTGTCGAGCGCGGATTCAATCCAGGACGTCGCCGACCGCATCGAGGCCGCGATCATCGCTCAGGAAACGACGCTCGGCGTGGCCATCCTCGGCCCGGACGGCGTCAGCGTCGGGCCAGATGGGCTCGCCTTCGACCTCGATGCACAGGGTGGTGCCAATCCGCAACTCACTGTCAGCGATGTCGGCGCGGGCACGACCGCAGAAGACCTCGGGCTGACCACCGACAGCGTTGGCTCGCCGATCGTTTTCTCAGCGATTGCCTCGGACGCGGCCTCGCTCGACCCCAAGCTCACCAACCGCAGCCCTCTGACCTCGATCGGTGGCACGCCGCTGGGCGAGATCCGCATCAGCGCCAACAACCGCTCGATGGTCGTCGACCTCGCGGGCGTTCAGACCTTCGGCGACCTCAAGAACCGCATCGAAGCCACGGGCCTAGGCGTGCGGGTCGAGATCAACGATGCCAAAGATGGCTTCGCGGTGGTGCACGATGTAGCCGGGGGCGCAGAAGCTGCGCTGTCCATCGAAGAAGTGCCCGGCAACAACTCGACCGCCACGCTGCTGGGCATCCGAACGCTCGGGCCGAACACCGCGATCTCGTCCTTCAACGACGGGCGTGGAGTCGAGGTTGTGCAGGATGCCGCCGACCCGGCGCTGAGCGTGGACTTCCGCATCACGCTCGGCGACGGGACCGAGCTCGAGATCGACCTGAGCCCGGACGACCTCGTGAGCGTGCAGACGCTGCTCGACACCATCAACGCGCAGGCCAATACGCAGCTCGCCGGGCTGGGCAGACCCACCAGCCAGTTCAACGCCGCGCTCAGCGACGGTCCCAACGGCATCGCGTTCACGCAAGATGCGGCTCTGGGCGGGCAGCTCAGCGTGAGCCAGCGGAACAACTCGCCCGCAGCCGAGCAGCTTGGACTGCTCAGCGGCTCGTTCGATACCGCCACCGCGACCTACATGGGCGAAGACCGCGCCAGGGTGCGAGTGGACAACGTGTTCACGCATTTGATCGATTTACGAGACGCCTTGCTCGCTGACGATTCGTTTGGCATCGGGATTGCGAGTAACGCACTCAACGACGATCTCGATCGTGTCGCCGAGACACGCGGGCTCGTAGGCGGACTGGCCCGGCGGGTTGATCAGGAGCGGGAGCTGCTGACCGATCGGGCCGTGACGGATGAGATGCTCCGCAGTTCGCTGCGGGACGTGGACTTTGCAGAGGCTTCGACGCGATTGACCCTCCTTCAGACGCAGCTCCAGGCCGCGTACCAGACCACGACGCTGGTCAACAGCCTGAGCCTGCTGGACTTCCTGGGCTAACCGCCCGCTGAACCGCTCTCAACCTCTCGGCCTGGGCCAGCGCCCGCCGAGCGAGGATTGGAATCGAGTGTCTCACAGCCCGCCCGGCCGCGGGTTGTACGGACGCATGAGGCTGCGCGGAGTTGCGCAGTGTGTGACACCTGGCCGGATGAATGGAGCGGACGCGATGGATGTGCGTACGACTCGCTTTGGAGTGATCGATATCGCGGAGGACCGCGTGATCACGTTCGACAAGGGACTGCTCGGGTTTCCCGATCGAAAGCGTTTCTGCCTGTTGGAGCCTGGCGAGGACGCCTGCTTCTTCTGGTTGCAGTCGATCGAGGACCCGGATCTAGCCTTTGTCATTACTGACCCGACGCTGTTCATCGAGGACTACCAGGTCCCGATACGGCCCGAGCAACTGGAATCGCTGGGCATCGCCAAGATCGAGGACAGCCAGGTCTTCGTGATCGTCAACAAGGTCGATCAGAACCTGACGGGCAACCTTCAGGGACCGCTCATCATCAACACCCTGTCGCGTGTGGGCGAGCAGTTCGTCCTCGCGGACAAGCGCTGGACGACGCGCCAGACCCTTATCACCGTCGCTGCACAGAAGCACGCGGCATCCGCCTGAGACCCTGCCTGCGCTGCACCGGTCGCTGTAATGGAGTGCGACGACCGGCGCTCCCACGTTCTTTCCCCCGACGCGCCATGGCCCATGCTCCCTGGAGCCGGCGCGAGGAGTCACCGATGCTCGTGCTCTCACGGCAACGCGACGAAACGATCATGATCGGCGACACGATCGAGATCACCGTCGTTGACGTACGAGGCGATAAGGTCCGGCTGGGTATCACCGCACCCACCTCGGTCGCGGTTCACCGCAAGGAGGTCTACGAGGCCATCCAGCGGGAAAACCGTAACGCTTCAACCATCGCCAGCGAGGACGTTCGCACGCTTTCGAGCGGCGCCCGATCCATCGCTTCCGCCAAAGCCGCGAATCGGGCCAGGACCGCTGAACTGGTCCGCCCCATCCGCGACGAAACCACCGACCGAACCGACGCTAGGGACGCCCGCTCACTCGGGTAAGCCCTTTCCCCGCCCGCGCGAACGCCTCAATCACGGAGGATTGTCATGGCTCGCATCAACACGAATATTCCAAGTGTGATTGCACAACAAAATCTGGTCAACTCCAACAAGGACCTCGAGTCCGCGTTGGAACGGCTGTCCACAGGCCTGCGGATCAACCGAGGCAAGGACGACCCCGCAGGGCTCATCATTACCGAGCGACTGCGGTCCGACATCTCGGGCGCTCAGCAGGCGATCAGCAACGCCGAGCGCGCCAGCTCGGTCATCGCCACCACCGAGGCCGCACTGGCCGAGGTAAGCGATCTGCTGCTCTCGATCAAAGAGCTCATCGTCGAGTCCGCCAACACCGGCGCCAACTCGGTCGAAGAGCGGGCTGCCAACCAGTTGCAGATCGACTCGGCGATCGACTCGATCACCCGCATCTCCAACACCTCGACCTTCGGCGGGCTCACCCTGCTGAACGGCTCGCTCGACTACACGCTCTCGGGCATCAACCCGTCGGCCATCGACCGGGCCCAGGTCACCAACGCCAGCTTCATCGGCCAGACCCAGGTAGGCGTCGAGATCGACGTCATCGCCTCGGCCCAGGTCGGTTCGCTGTTCTTTAATGGCGGCGCGGGCACCCCCACCGGTGAGATCCTCTCCAGCGTCGAGCTCGAGCTCGCTGGCTCAAGAGGCGTGCAGGTCGTCACCTTCCCCAGCGGGACCGCTCTCGACACCGTCGCCAACGCCATCAACAACCTCACGGCCACCACCGGCGTGAAGGCTTCGCTGATCAACGGCAACGTCAACAGCGGTATCTCGTTCAGTTCTGAGGGCTACGGCACGGCGGAGTTCGTCTCCGTCAAGCGCCTCAACACGCCCAACAACCCCGCCGACGATGCGTTCATCCTTTACAAGTTCGACGACGCCTACGCCCTGCCGGATGTTTCCGCTGGGTTCCCGTGGGCCGACCCCCAGCTAACCACCGCGACCCGCGACGCGGGGCGCAACGTCGCCGCCCTCGTCAACGGCACGCTCGCGACCGGCAGAGGCCTCGAGGTCTCGCTCAACACCACACAGCTCGGGCTGAATCTCACGCTGGATGCGGCGTTCGCAACCGATCCAACAACCGCTGCATCCACGTTCAACATCACGGGCAGCGGCGCTCAGTTCCAGGTCGGGCCGGAGGTCAGCGCCCTTCAGCAGGTCAACGTCGGAATCCCATCGGTCGCGGCTAGCCGGCTCGGCGGTACGGTCGCCAACGGCGCGCTCGAGTTCCTCAGCTCGCTCAAGACCGGCGGACGCAACGACATCGCCAACATGGTCGATCGGTCCGATTTCACCAACGCTCAGGATGTGCTCAACAAGTCCATCGACGAGGTCGCGGTGACCCGAGGCCGACTCGGTGCGTTCGAGCGGAACGTGCTCGATCCCAACGTCCGCTCGCTCCAGTCCTCGGTTGAGAACTTGAGCGCGTCGAACTCGCAGATCCGTGATGCGGACTTTGCGTACGAGACCAGCCAGCTCACGCGGGCTCAGGTGCTCAGCTCCGCGGGCACGAGCGTCCTTCAGTTAGCCAACCAGCAGGCCCAGCAGGTGCTTCAGCTCCTGGGCTAGTCGAGATAAGTCCATATAACACCACCACAGCGGGCCGCCTTGTGCGGCCCGTTGTTCTTTTTGCGCCGAATGCGCGAGCGCAGGCCGCCCGTTCGGCACAAGCCGGGCTGCTTTCGTGAGTTTTTGCGTGGCAAACGACCCTCTGACTTCATCCGGTGTCCCGCCGAGTCGATCTCGAATCCGCCGAAGCCTGTTGGCCTCGGTCGCCGGGGTTCTCGGGATTGTCCCGAGATCGGCAGCAATCAGCAGGGTTCGGCAACGGGCATGTGGACGGATCCACCACCCCTAAGCCGCGAGTCACTTGGGGCCGGCAAGCCCGCTTTCACGGAGGACACCTCTCATGAGCCGCATCAACACCAACGTTCAATCGCTTGTTGCCCAGCGTGTGCTGGGTGCCAACAACTTCGCACTCGGTACTTCGCTTGACCGTCTGAGCACGGGTCTGCGGATCAACCGCGGCAAGGACGACCCGGCCGGTCTGATCGCCTCGGAGAACCTGCGCAAGGACATCCGGGCCACCAACGCCGCCATCTCCAACGCCGAGCGTGCTGACCAGGTGACCAACATCGCCGAGGGCGGCCTTCAGGAAGTCTCCGGCCTGCTCACCGAACTCCAGGGCCTGCTCACCCAGAGCGCCAACAGCGCCGGTCTCAGTGCAGAAGAGAAGGAAGCCAACCAGCTCCAGATCGACTCCATCCTGCAGTCCGTCGACCGGATCGCAAACAACACCAGCTTCCAGGGCGTCAAGCTGCTCAACGGCACGTTCGACTACCAGGTCAGCAACGTCTCGGGCGCTGTCTCTGACTTCCAGATCAACGCCTCCAAGTTCTCCGGTGCCAATCTGGACGTCGAGATCGTCGTGACACAGTCCGCCCAGCAGGGCCAGCTCTTCCTGTCGGTCGGCGCCACCAGCCTCGACTTCGGCGGCGGCGGCGGCTCGTTCACGATCGAAGTCTCCGGTGCCAAGGGCAACCGCGAGCTCTCCTTCGCCTCGGGCACGACCCTCACCACCATCGCCAACACCATCAACAGTTTCACCGATGTCACCGGCGTGACCGCTTCGGTCGCTGGCAGCGGCTCGTTCGCCAACGGCTTCTCACTGGTCTCCGAGGACTTCGGAGCCAAGGACTTCGTGTCCGTCGAAGTCAAGTCGGACGCCAACATCAACGCCGCCTCGGCTCAGTTCGGTGTGTACAGCTTTGATGCAGCCGATGCCAGCAGCGTCGACACCGCCAGCGGTGTGGCGTTCAGCAGCGTCGCGGCCGAGAACGGCATCCGTGACGACGGCCAGAACATCGGGGCCACCGTCAACGGCATCGTGGCGACCGCCGACGGCAAGACGCTGAAGATCAACACCGACTTCCTCAACGTCGAGGCCACCCTCACCACGAGCGATTCCCAGACCCTCGCGACCCTCAACGCCTTCACCATCACCGGTGGTGGTGCTGACTTCCAGCTCGGCGGCAACGTCGACGTCGGCGGCAAGGTCTCGCTGGGCATCTCCAACATCGCGGCCCGCGAACTCGGCAGCTCCGACCTGGGCTTCCTCAACGACCTGGCCAGCGGCAAGTCGTTCAACGTCGTCGATGGCGACATCGACGCCGCCCAGAAGATCGTCAACCAAGCGATCGGACAGGTCTCCTCGACTCGCGGCCGACTCGGTGCGTTCCAGTCGAACGTCATCGGGGCATCCATCCGGAGCCTCGGCGTCGCCGTCGAGAACACCTCCGCAGCCGAGAGCCTGATCCGCGACACCGACTTCGCCGAGGAGACGGCCAAGCTCACCCGCTCGCAGATCCTCAGCCAGGCCTCGACCCAGATTCTGGCCCTGGCCAACCAGACCCCGCAGAACGCTCTGGCCCTGCTCGGCTAAAGCACTGCGGCGTCCAACCCTGATCCCCCCTGAGCCCCGGCCAACTCGGTCGGGGCTCTTTCGTGCGCCCACATTTCCGCCCAGAGCCCCCCTGCCGCCGATACTCAGTCTGTGAACCCCGATGCCTTCTCCAGAGCGCAAGCCGACTTCGACGTGTTTCTCCGCGTCGAGTGCCGGCTCAGCGACCACACACGCAGCGCCTACGGGCTCGATCTCCGCAACCTGTTCAACGATCTCCGCCAAGCCGGCGTTGCGTCACCGGCCGCCGCCACCACCGACGACCTCCGCGCGCACGCCATCGCGCTCTCGCGCGACAAGAAGCTCAAGGGCTCGTCGGTCGCCCGGCACCTGGCCACCATGAAGGCGTTCTACCGATGGCTCTCCACGCGGGAGCGGCTCGATGCCAACCCCGCCGACCACCTCGATCAGCCCAGCCGGTGGCGCAACCTGCCTCACGTGCTCTCGCCCAAGCAGGTCCGCACCCTCATCGAGCAGGCCACCCAGCCGACCACCGACTCCAAAGCCCTGCCTCTGTGGATCCGTGACCGGGCGATACTGGAACTGATGTACGCCTCGGGCCTGCGCGCCACCGAAGCTGCGGGCATCTTGTCCAAGCACGTCATCCGCGACAGCGGCATCGTCCGTGTCACGGGCAAGGGCGACAAAGACCGCATCGTCCCGCTCGGCGCCCCCGCCGTGGCGGCCATCGACCGGTACGAGCGCGACTGCCGACCGCTGCTCGAACGCCCAGAACGCCTCAGGCCAGAGCTGTTCCTCTCCCGCACCGGCCGTCCGCTGGACCGCAACCGGCTCTGGCAGATCGTCACCAAGCTCGCCAAGGACGCGGGCCTGCCCCACACACACCCGCACATGCTCCGTCACAGCTTCGCCACCCATCTGCTCGCGGGCGGTGCCGACCTGCGCGTCGTCCAGGAGATGCTGGGCCACTCCGACATCGCGACCACCGAGATC
>CAYGSG010000051.1:0-19775 GCA_964352615.1 uncultured Phycisphaeraceae bacterium | reverse complement strand
GTCCCCACCCGCCCCGCTGGAGGAAGCTGCGAGTGCCCGAGGCCGCGATCCAACCTGTTCAACCAATTGGCCAACCTGTTGGCCAGCCCGCACGTCGAGCCGTGGTCCGAGCCACGCTCGACGAGCGAACGAGGCTGGAGTTGGTGCTGGGCGAGTTGGACAGCCTGCCCACGCTCTCGCCCGTGGCGACCCGGCTTCTCACGCTGAGTTCGGACGATGAGGTCGAGCTTGATTCGCTGGTGGCGCTGATCGAGGCGGACCCGGCGCTGTCGGGCAAAATCCTGGGCCTGTGCCGAAGGGCGGGCCTGGCGCTGACCGAGCAGATCACCACGGTCAAGCACGCAGCGGTGATGCTCGGGCTGGAGGCGGTTCGGTCAGCGGTGCTGAGCGTCGCGGTGTACGAGGCTCTGGAATCGCAGGGCGACGCCGCCGACGACCGGGCGATGGCTGCGGCGATGCGGCTGGGTTCGGAATCGCTGGCGCTTGCTGAATTTGATCGGACAGGTTTTTGGCGGTACTCGATCGGGGTGGCGACGGCGTGCGAACTGCTCGCAGCGAGCCGAAAGGACCTGGGCGTTCGGCCGCAGGAGGCGTTCGTCGCTGGGCTGCTCGCGGAGATCGGCAAGCTGATGCTCGACTTTGCGGTGCCCAAGGGGTACGCGCGGGTGCTGGGGTACGCCGCGCAACAGAACATCTCGGCCTCGGCCGCCGCGAACAAGCTGCTGGGGATGAACCACCATCAGGCGGGCGCGCACGTGGGCGAGCGATGGGGCTTGCCCGAGGCGCTGCTCGCCGTGCTGCGCGCCGATGGCGACGTCGGCCAGGTCAGCAGCCTGATGAACGTGGTCGGTGCGGGTGTTGACCTGTGCCGAGCGCAGCACATCGGCTTCAGCGGCGAGCCCGTGCCGAGGCGAACGACGGAGGAGATCGCGCGGGCCATAGGGGTGAGCGAGCAGGCCATCGGGCAGATCTGCCATCGGCTGCACGAAGCGGTCGGCGAGCGGTGCAGCGTGATGGGGCTGGATGAGCAGACGACGCACGAGATGCTGCTGCAATCGATTGCGCGGGCCAACCGCTCGCTCGGTGGGCTGAACGAAACACTGGCGAGACGAACGCGCAGCGGCTACGAAGCCTTGCGTGCCATGAGCGCCATCGAGTGGTTCAGCCGGGCGGCTGCTGGTGCGAGCCAAGAGGTCTTCGCGCGAGCGGTCACGGTCAGCGGCTCGCGGGTGATCGGCGGCGAGCGATGGGCGGTCGTGCTCAAGCAAGCGGATGGCTGGTCAGCGTGCGAAATGGACGCGGAAGGAACCGCAACAGAGCGCTCTGGTGCGCACGCAGAGAGCGCACAGGAAGCCATCGAAGCAATCGGTTGCAAAGCGCTGCGACCCATCGCGCAGGCTGAACGCATGGTCGTGCTCTCCGATGGCGCCGTTCGGCCGGGCGAGAACAAGCCGCACGCGGCACTCATTAGCTCTTGGAAGCTGGCTTCAACCGCGCTGGTGGCAGCGAGTGAAATGGGTGACGCTGGGCCGCAGCCGGAAGAAATCCCTGCGCCACAGTTTGAGCCAGCGCCGCATGCCAGTCAATCGGACTTGCTCGCGGGCGCGATGGCCAAGGTGCAGATGATCGCGGGCTCGCTGCGCGACCAGAGCCCTTCGATCAAGGCGCTGGCTGGCCAAGAGGAGCACGCGGGTCTGGTGGCGACCGTGGTCAACGCAGCCGCGGCGCTAGCGGCCCTCCATCGGGGCGTTGCCACGACCTCGGCGGATCGAGAGCCCAGGCCCGCGACGCACAGCCTGCGCGAGATGGTGGACTCGGCGGTGGTTATCGCTATCGAAGCATCGGGGTGGAAGGGTGAGGTTGATGCCGAGGGTGTGGACCCTTCGTACTACCTGCTCGTGGACCGCGGCAAGATCGAGGGAGCGGTCACCGAGCTGCTGCTCAACGCGTTTGCTGCATCAAGTGGCGGTGATGTGCTCATCGCGGCTCAACGCGCGGGGGCCAAGGGCCGATGGGAGATTCGCGTGACGGATCGGGGCGAGGGCCTGGAGCCGGGCAGGCACGAGCGGCTGTTCGAGGCGTTCGTCACGGGGCCAAAGAGCGTTCGACAGGCGGGCCTTGGCCTGACGCGAGCGAGGCAATGGATGCGGTCGCACGGAGGCGGCGCAGCACTGGAACGCACGGAGGACGGAAGAACACGGGCGACCCTGACCTTTACCGAGCTGGGGTCGCCAGCCGGGGAGCGGAGCGAGGCGGCATGAACCAGCGGCAACGAACCAAGAGAACCGCGGCGGGCACCCCGCCCGTTGTCGAGCTGCCCGCGCTCAACGGCGAGATCACACGGCTGCTGATTGTGGCCGAGAGCGAGGCCGAGCGCTCGCGCTGGTCCCAGCGGACCGAGTGCATCGGGCTGGTCAAGCCGGCGCACGCGGCGAGCTTGGCCGAGGCGATTGACCTTGGCACACGCTCAGCCGTGGCGCTGGCTCTTGTGAGCGGGGCGCACAGCCAGCGGGGCGAGATCATCGGCTCGTTGCAGCGGGTGGGCGTGATGGCGGTGGTCATCACGGGCGAGGCGACGCTCAAGCTGGCGATGGACGCCATGCGGGAGGGCGCGGCCGACCTCATCAGCGAGCAGCACAGCGATCTGGACAACACCCAGCGGATCATCGCGGCGTCCCAGAAGGCCGCGACCCAGCGAGGCCCGCGTACGACGCGCCGGCTCGAAGATGTCTGCCGAACCCTCAACGATGCACGCAACGAGGTGACCGAGCAGGTCGGTTCGATGTGCGACGACCTGGTGCAGGCGTACGAGCAGATCACCGAGCAGATCGATCGGGTCCGGGTATCGAGCGAGTTCGGCGCTATCGTGCGTCAGGAGCTTGATCTTGAGGACCTGCTGCGGACGGTGCTCGAGTTTGTGCTGGCCAAGATCGGATCGACGAACAGCGCGCTGTACCTGCCCGCATCGAGCGGCGAATATTCGCTCAGCGCGTACGTGAACTACGACTGCCCGCGTGAATCGGGCGAGACGATGATGGAGCACCTGGCCGACGTGGTGCCGCCGGCGATCGAGAACGAGGCGGGCATCGTGGTGCTGGACACCAACGAGAAGCTGCTGGCGACGTTCGGCGAGCACGGCAAGTGGCTCGAAGACTACGGCGGGGTCGCGTTCGCGTGCCACGACGAGGACGGCGAGTGCCTGGCGGTGGCGTTCCTGTTCCGCGATGCGCACAACCCGTTTGGGCCGGAAGCGCTCCAGACGCTCAGCGCGATCGCTCCGGTGCTCGCCGAGCAGCTCGCACGGATTGTCCGCGTTCACTGCCGGCACTTGCCGATGGACGACGACGCGACCCTGGACGCGGGTGATGATGAATCCCCCGAAGGCCCGTTGGGGTTCGATGACGACCTGGGCTGGGACGACGGGATCGATCTGGCGGCGTGATGCAAGCCGACGGCGGCCTGACGCGGCCTGACGCGGCCTGACACGGGGCCGGGTTCGCTTGCTGCAAGGGCGAAGCACGACTTCCCAATAATGAAGCAGAGCGGGCTGTCGCGGGCCCTCTTGGCATGACGCCGTGGCGGATTGACCGGCACCGGTGGGCCATCCCTGAGACAACCCGCGAAGCTGACCCGGCTACGGTGACCCCGCGAAAGTGGCACCGTGGTACACTCCTGCCCGCTCGGGAAGGACCAGACCATGCAATGGCTGATCGGTTCAGAAGCGCTGTGGTTCAGTGTCCCCGCCGTCGCGGGCACGATGTACATCGTCATCCAGATGCTCATGGGCCAGCTTGGGGGCGACCTCGATATGGACATGGACGGCCCGGCGGTTGATGTCGATGCGGGCGACCCGGGCGGCGAGTTCAAGGTGCTGTCGCTGCAGACGCTTAGCGCGTTTGCGATGGGCAGCGGCTGGATGGGCCTGGCGACGCTCAACCTGACAGAAGTGGGCCTGACGGGTGCTGCGGTCATCGCGGTGCTCAGCGGCGTAGCTGTGGCGTGGTTCCTGTTGTTCCTGCTGAAAGCGCTGTTCAAGCTGCAATCGAGCGGCAACATCGAGCTGGCGTCGGCGGTGGGCGAGACCGGGCGGGTCCACATCGAGGTGCCGCCGGTGGGCAAAGGGCGCGGCCGAGTGACGGTCGTGGTGCAGGGACGACAGGCCGAGCTGAGCGCGGTGCAGAAGGGCGTTGAGCCGATCGCCTCGCGCACGCCGGTGCGCGTTGTGGATGCTGACAAGACCCGCAACGTGCTGGTGGTCGAGCCGGAGGCATGACCACGGCGCAGCGGACCGGCGTGCAAGCGATACTGAGACTTTGCAAGAACAGAACCAGAATTAGAACTTGGCCAGCGCGGCAGCGTGTGCGCGGTGGCGGATTTGAAGGGAGAATGGAATGGAAACGATGACAACCCTCGCGCAGGGCACGACCAACGGAACGGGGATCGTGATCCTTGTGGGCGTTGGGCTCGCGGTGCTGGTGCTGGTGTTTGTGCTGATGTTCTTTGTCAGCCGGTACAGGCGTTGCCCGAGCAACCGGGTGCTGGTGATCTGGGGCCGCAGCGGCAACCTGTCGGCGCGGTGCTACCACGGCGGCGGCAAGTTCGTTTGGCCCGTGATCGAGGACTTCGCCTACATGAGCCTCGAACCGCTCGTGATCGAGATTCCCCTTGAGGGCGCGCTGTCGCTCAACAACATCCGCGTGAACGTGCCGTCAACCTTCACGGTGGGCATTTCCACGGAAGCGGTGCTGATGTCCAACGCGGCCGAGCGGCTGCTCGGGCTGACCCCCCTCCAGATTCAGGAGCAGGCGCAGGACATCATCCTGGGCCAGTTGCGTCTGGTCATCGCGACCTTGTCGATCGAAGAGATCAACAAGGACCGCGAGAAGTTCATGAACCTGATCAACGAGAACGTGACCGACGAGATCAACAAGATCGGTCTGTCGCTCATCAACGTGAACATCCGTGACATCACCGATGCGTCGGGCTACATCGACGCGATCGGTCAGCGGGCGGCCGCCGAGGCGATCAACCAGGCCAAGGTCGACGTGGCGCAGCAGGACCGTTCGGGCGCGATCGGTGAGGCGCAGGCGCTGCGTGAGCGCAACGTGCGGGTCGCTGAGGAAGGGGCCAAGGCGCAGCAGGGCCAGAAGGCCGCCGAGCAGGATGAACGCATCGTGGTGGCCAAGCTGGAGGCCGAGGCGATCACGGGCGAAGCGCAGTCCAGGCGCGACCAAGAGATCGCCATCGCCGAGCGCACCGCCGAGACGGTGGCGGCGGCCAAGCGTGCCGAACGCACGCAGCGCATCCAGGTGGCCGAGGCCGAGGCGCTCGCGGTAGACGGCGAGAACACGTCGTCGGCGAAGGTGGCTGAATCGAACGCGCAGCTCGCCGAGATCCGCGCCGAGGCGCAGCGCCGGGCCGAGACGGCACTGGCTCAGGCGTCAGAAGCGATCTACAAGGCCGAACGCGAGCAAGAGCTGGCGCGCCTGAGCAAGGTGGAACTCGCGCCGCAAGAGATCGAGAAGAAGCGGATCGAGATCGCGGCCGAAGCACAGGCCGAGAAGACGCGCCGCGAGGCGCGGGGCGAGGCCGACGCGATCTTGGCGAAGTACGAGGCGGAGGCCGAGGGCATCCGCAAGGTGCTTGAATCAAAGGGCGAGGGCTACCAGCGGATCATCGAAGCGTGCGCGGGCAACCCGCAGATCGCGCCGACGCTGCTGCTGATCGAGCAGATGCCTCAACTCGTCGCCGAGCAGGTCAAGGCGATCCAGAACCTGAAGATCGACAAGATCACGGTCTGGGACTCGGGCCGAAGCGGCGAGAGCAAGGACTCGACTGGGTCTCGCGGCGCGACCGCCGGGTTTCTGAGCGGGCTGATCGGTTCCTTGCCGCAGGTACACGAGTTGGCCGAGCAGGCGGGCATCGAGCTGCCGGGCGTGCTGGGCAAGGTGGTGGATTCACAAGATGGCCCAAGCCGACCAACGGCCGATGCTGCGGGCAAGCCCGAGTCGGGCAAGGCCGCTCCCAAGAGCGCACCCAAGGACAGTTGAGCGGTTAGCCCTGCTCAAATAGCGAGCACATAGCGAGGGGCGCGTCCGAGAACGGGCGCGCCCTTCTGTTATTGCGGGAGGGCATGCACACGCTGTGCTGACCGATAGAAAAGTCAAGGCGGGAATCGCCCGATGAGGCCCATGAACCTCACTCAGGGAGAACCGCATGAGCACGACTGTTGAACAACGCGAGCGGGTAGTGGCTTCGGCCATCCGCGAGATCAGCCACATCGCCACGCTCCCAGAGGTGACGGTCAAGATTATCGAACTGGTGGAGAACCCATCGAGCTCTGCTCAGCAGTTGCACGAGGTCATCAGCCAGGACCCGGCGCTGTGCAGCCGAATCCTCAAGGTGGTGAACAGCTCGTTCTACGGCCTGCCCGGGCAGATCGGCTCGATCAACCGAGCCATCGTGCTGCTGGGCCTGAACGCGGTCAAGAACATCGCCATCGCGGCGAGCCTCGCCAAGCTGTACCGCGGCGGCGAACTGTGCCCCGGCTTTGCAGCGCGCGACGTATGGAACCACTCGGGCGCTGTCGCGGTGGCGACCAAGCTGATCGCCGACACGCTCAAGATCGGCATGCCCGATGAGGCGTTTCTCGCTGGCCTGATGCACGACATCGGCATCATGGTCGAGCTGCAGTTCGACCGGGCCAAGCTGATCGACGTGATCCAGGAAGTCGGGCTCGACGCCAGCGGCACGCCGTGCAACAACATGCTCGAAGTCGAGCTGGCCACGTTCGGCGCGACGCACCAGGACTTTGGTGCCGGGCTGTGCGAGAAGTGGAAGTTCCCGGCTTCGTTCGCGATGGTGACGCGGTTCCATCACGCCCCGCTGAACGCGCCGTCTGACTCGCGCGTGCTGCCCTGCGTGGTGTACATCGCTGACCGGCTGGTGGCCCGGGCTGACAAGGCGTACCGCGCCGATCTGATGGACTTGGAAATCAACCCCGAGGTGCTCAAGGCCGTCGGCCTGAACAGCGAGAAGCTCGCTGAGATCGAGTCCAGGCTCGAAGCGGAGCTTGCCGAGGCCAACCAGATACTCGGCTGAACGACCGTTGGCTGAATGAACAACTGATTCCCCGCGTCCGCTCTCGGGCGCTCACAGACTCTCTCTTTCTCCCTCCGGGCGGCTGCGTGGAAACACGTGGCCGTCGTTTTTCTCGGCTGCTTAAGCACACCGAGAACGCCCTTAGAACCGAGCGCGGACCCGGCCTCTCGGTCGCAGAGCGCACAACCCTCCCCCATCAAACCCTCAGCCGAGCCTTCATGCTGGCGATCGGATCGCGCGGTTTGCACAACTCCTGTGCGGCGTGTGCTCGTTCGTGTGAACGCATCGCTGCTGACCGAACAAGGAGCCGATCCTGATGACCACCACTTTGGATCTGGCGGGCACGAAGGCGATGCCCGCACTCTCGCCTCTAATTCAGCGCGAAGACCGCCACGGCGGCATCGTCGTGCTGCACGTGCAGGCGGGCATGCCCGCCGAGCGCCGCGCCTCGCTGCTGATCGAAGTGCTCGAAACGCTTCCTGATGACAGCACCCGCCATGTGCTGGTCGCGTTCTCGCCCGGCACGGAGCTGTGCTGCACATCGCTCTGGGCGCTGTCGAACCTGGCCGATCGGTGCAGCAAAGCCAAGGGCACGCTGTGCGTGAGCGCCCTCGGGGATGCCACGCTCGAAGCGGCGCGGCAGGCGGGCATCCTTCGGCGGTTCATGGTCGTCGAGGAGCCCGAAGAGGGCGTCGCCAGGCTGCTCTCGGCAGCCAGCGGCTCGCCCAAGCAGGGCCTGCGCAAGCTCTTTGGCCGGGCGGCCTAGCAGGCCAGCGAGCGCTGTGCGCTAAGCCGCTTTCAACCCGCCCACTCCCACTCCCACTCCCACTCCCACTCCCACTCTCGCTCCCCTGCGCTCGCGCGGGGGAGTTCTCGTTGAGCGCGACTCGCGCGTTCAGCCGCTGGCAGAGCCGACGAGCTGGGCGTTGGTGGGGAAGCGCTGGAGGGCTGCGAGCAGTTGCTCGATCTGCACGTGCGGGGGCATGGCGAGCAGTCTGCGGCGCAGCGCGGTGATGGTCGCGAGTTCTTGCTCGCCCATGAGCAGGTGTTCTTTGCGTGTGCCGCTGGCCGCCAGATGGATCGCGGGGAACAGCCGGCGTTCGGCGACCTTGCGGTCGAGCACGAGCTCCATGTTGCCGGTGCCCTTGAATTCTTCAAAGATGACCTGATCGCCCTGGCTTCCGGTATCCACGAGGCAGGTGGCGAGGGTGGTGAGGCTGCCGCCGTGTTCGGCGTTGCGGGCTGCGCCGAACAACTGCTTGGGGATTTCGAGGGCCTTGGAATCGATGCCGCCCGAGAGCGTGCGGCCGCTGTTGGAGTGCTTGTTCGACCGGTTGAACGCGCGACCGAGGCGCGTGAGTGAATCAAGCACGACGACCACGTGCTTGCCGGCCTCGACCATGCGCTTGCAGCGGTCGATGGCCATCTCGCTGACCGCGACGTGCTTGGCGGTGTCGTGGTCGTTGCTCGATGCGATGATCCAGACGCGCTCGGCCCAGGGCGTCAGCTCGCGGTCCTTGAGGTCGACGTTCATGGGCTCGGGGCCGTCCGAGGTCTCGCCGCGTGGCAGGGCCTTGCCGTAGAACGTGCGTTTGAAGTCGGTGACTTCTTCTGGTCGTTCATCGACCAGCAGCATGACGACGAAGATGTCCTCGTAGTTCGTGAGGATCGAGGTCGCGATGTCCTTCAGCAGCGTGGTCTTGCCGGCCTTGGGCGGGCTGACGATGAGCCCGCGCTGGCCGCGACCGATGGGGCAGAACAGATCGATCAGCCTGCACGCGGGCGGGCAGCCGGGGTATTCGAGCGTGAGCCTTGGCTCGGGGTCGATGCTGACCAGGTCCTCGAACTTGGTCAGCGTGCGGAACTCGTCGGGTGTGAGCCCCTCGATGCTGACGAACGACTCGACGGTGAGCCTCGCTTCGCGGTTGCCCGATCGCCGCCGCCGGCGGGGCTTACGCATCTCGACCTCGACGGTGACCTCGAGGTTGCTTCGGAGCGGCAGCTCCTCGCCCCAGTGGGCGGGTACAAACGGATCGCCCTCGTGCTCCACGAGCGACATGCCGCCGAATCGGCGGACACGCCCGTCGGAGCGCTGGGGCCACTCAAGGATGCCCGTCAGCGTCGCCATGCGGCGCGGTTCCCATCTGCTGGAAGCTGGAGAGGCCCGAGCCCGGCAGCGTGCACCGAAGCACTCGCACGGGTGTGGCGGGTCGCCCACTCGTCAAAGACAGCCCCATCAGAGCCTCTCAAGGCCCCCGAGTCAAATCAGCCCTTCGACGCTGGCTTTGGCGATGAGCCCCGCCGAACCCCCCTAGCGCGTCTGCCACGCTGAACGCTACGATGGCTCGGCCCCGTTCGAGGGGCTTTCCCCCCACGGCTGCTGCCATGGCTTTGGACCAGTGGACCCATCAGCAGAACCCAACGGCAGAAGCTGACAGCAGTCAACCGGCCGATCGCATTCCCGCACGCTGTGCCCGTGGCCCCAAAGGCCCGGCTCACGATGGACCAACCGCTCGATGGTGACGCTCGAAGGCATCCCGGTTTCGCCAGGCATCGCGGTCGGACGCGTGGTGCTGATGGACGACCACCGCCGAAAGGCCCGGCTGCAACCCATCACCGCTCAAGAGGTTGACGACCAACTCCAACGGCTCGAAGTCGCTCGCCAGGCCTCGCTCGCCGATCTCCACAGGGTCCACACTGAGGCAGCCAAAGAGATGGGCCCCGAGACCGCCAAGGTCTTTTTGTTCCACATCGGCATGCTCAACGACCGCTCGCTGATAGACCCCATCGAGTCGATGATCCGCGATCAGTTGGTCAACGTCGAGTTCGCGGTTCAGCAGGTGCTCAGCGACTTGGCAGCGGTTTTCGGGGCCAAGACGGATACCGCGTTCTCGACCAAGACCGACGACATCAACGACCTGGCCGATCGGCTGCTGGCGGAACTTCGGGGCGAACAGGGCTCGCCGCTGGACCACCTGACCAGCCCGACCATCGTGGTGGCGCAAGACCTTACGCCCAGCCAGACAGCGGGCTTTGACCGCGAGCACGTCATCGGGTTCGTCACCGAACTCGGGGGGCGGACCAGCCACACAGCGATCGTGGCCAACGCCCTGAGCCTGCCCGCGATCGTCGGCGCAGCGAACGCGACCGACACCGTGCAGCACGACCAACTCGTCGTGCTCGATGGCGACCGAGGCCGACTCATTCTCGATCCCGATCAGGAAACGCTCGAACGCTACCACGGGCTGGTCGAGCAGCGCCGGGTGCACGCGCTCTCCAACGAGGACCTCAACAAGGAGCCCTCGGTCACCCGAGACGGCGTGGCGATCAGCCTTGTCGGCAACATCGAGTTCCCAAGCGAGATCGAGCGGATGCAGCGGCTGGGCGGCGAGGGCATCGGCCTCTACCGAACTGAATTCCTGTTCCTCGCCTCCGACACCGAGCCCACCGAAGAGGACCACTTCGCGGCGTACTCCGAGTGCGTCCAGCGGCTCAAAGGCCAGCCGTTGACCCTGCGAACGGTCGATCTGGGGGCGGACAAGTACACGCAGGCTCGGACGATGATACCCGAACGAAATCCGTTCTTGGGGCAACGTTCGATCCGGTACTGCCTGGCCAATCCGGCCATGTTCAAGCGGCAATTGCGGGCGGTGCTGCGGGCGAGCGTGCTGGGGCCGATGCGGCTGATGTTCCCGCTGGTCACGACGCTGGCGGAACTCAAGCACGCCAAGATGCTGCTGCGGGACGTGATGGAGGATTTGGACGAGGAGGGCGTGGCGTACGATCGCTCGATCCAGGTCGGAATGATGGTCGAGGTGCCCTCAGCGGCTCTGCTGGCCGAATCCTTTGCCCGTGAGGTCGATTTTTTCTCGATCGGGACCAACGACCTCGTGCAGTACACGCTGGCGGTCGATAGGACCAACGAGCGGGTGGCCTCGCTGTACCAGCCCTGCCACCCTGCGGTGCTCAAATTGATCCGCCAGGTGGTTCGGGCCGCCAGAAATGCCAAGATCGGTGTTTCCTGCTGCGGCGAGTCCGCGGGCGAGGTCGAGTATGCTCTGTTGTTGATCGGGATGGGGGTGCGTACCCTGTCTGTGACGAGCGGTTCGATCCCGAGGATCAAGCGGCTGGTACGCTCGGTGAGTATCGAGCAGTGCGAGCGGGTGGCCCGGAAGGTGCTCACGTTCGATTCCGATGCCGAGGTCGCGGCGTATCTCCGCGACCGGGCTCGAAAGATTGTGCCCGAGGCCTTTGAGGGACGTGCCCTTGGAGCCGGAGGCTAAGAAGCCACTCGGCGGACGCTCGCGCTTCCGTTGACGACGAGATTCCGAGGACCACCCGCGCCGACCCCACCGGGGTTCCCCGCCTGCGCTTGCGACGCTCGGCCAACAGGCCGAACACGAACCACGCGACAGGCGAGTGAGCAGACGAGTGTGCAGCGCGAACAGGTTCTGCCCATTGCCGCAGCGGCGCTCGACCCGAGCCCGGCTGCGACCAGACCCACGAGCGATGGCGACCTTGACCGGTCGCGGGCGCAGGGCCTGGAGCCAGCGAAGAAGTTCGGCGGTGCGAGGCCAAGCGCCCGCGCCGGCCGCCCCGTTGGTGCAACAGGAACGTCGAACACCAACGCGAGCGCCCCGCCCCTCTTATAGGGAAACGGGCCATGACCCCAGACGACCGAACCAACGACGCAGCGAACGACCCAACACGCAACCCGGCCGACGACGCGTCGCACGATTCCGCCGATCAAGCTGGCGACACCGCCGACCCCGGCGTGCTCGAGCATGCGCAAGTGGTCGAAGAGGCGCACGAAGTCGAACCCGATGACGACGACGTGTACCGTGCGCCACCGCAAGACGAGCGGCCGTCCGACCAAGACGAGGACGACGGCCCACAGCCGCTGCTCGACGAACTGAGCGGGGACGATGCCGACGACGACTCGCCGGAGCCTGTCGGTGAAGACGCAGAGAACGACGAAGCCGTCGAAGACGCGCCCAAGGCGAAGCGCAGCCGAAAGAAGGCCGCTGCCAAGAAGACGACCAAGAAAGCGGCCAGCAAGCAGGTTGGCTCCAAAAAAGCCAGCTCAAAGAAGGCCGAACCCGACAGCGAGGACGACGAAGACGACGAGCCGGTGGTGCCCGCCCAGAAGAAGGGCATCACGCGGATGATCGTCAACTACGCGCCGGGCGAGGAGTGCCGAATCGCGCAGGTCGAAGACGGCCAGCTCGAAGAGTTCCACGCCGAGCGGATGGACGCGATCAGCCGGGTGAACAACATCTATGTGGGCCGGGTGGCCAACGTGGAGAGCGGCATCCAGGCGGCGTTTGTGGACTTCGGCATCGGCGAGTCCGGCTTCCTGCACGTCACCGATCTGCACCCCCGCTACTTCCCCGGCGCTGACGACGACGACTCCGAGCGTGTGGGCCGCAAGACCCCTCGCCGCGAGCGGCCGCCGATTCAGCAGGCGCTCAAGCGCGGTCAAGAGATCATCGTGCAGGTGCTCAAGGAGGGCGTAGGCACCAAGGGCCCGACGCTCACGAGCTACCTTTCGATCCCGGGCCGGTACCTCGTGATGATGCCGCAGATGGACCAGGTCGGCGTCAGCCGCAAGGTCGAGGACGAGCAGACCCGCAAGGACATGCGCAAGATTCTCGACGGGCTCGACCTCCCGAGCGAGTTCGGGTTCATCCTGCGAACCGCGGGCATCGGCAAGACCAAGACCGAGCTCAAGCGCGATCTTGCGTACCTGCAGCGGCTATGGAAAGACCTCGACAAGCGGCACCGCACGGGCCGTGCGCCGAGGCTGCTGTATTCGGAGTCCGACCTGTTGCTCCGCGCGCTGCGAGACTTCTTGACGCCCGACATCGACGAGATCGTGCTCGACAACGAGCACGCGCTGCGCCGCGCCAGCCAGTTCCTCAAGATCGCCGCGCCGCGTTCATCCGTTCGGCTTCGTAGCTACAACGGCCCGGCGCCGGTGTTCGAAGCGTTCAGAATCGAAGAACAGCTCGAGCTGATGCAGTCGCGCGAGGTGCCCCTGCCCAGCGGCGGGCGCTTGGTCATCGACCAGACCGAGGCGGTCGTCGCGATCGACGTCAACAGCGGCAAGAGCCGAAGCGCCCGCGACAGCGAGACCAACGCGCTGCGGACCAACCTGGAAGCGGTCGACGAGATCTGCCGACAGCTTCGGCTGCGCGACATGGGCGGGATCGTCATCAACGACCTGATCGACATGCGTCCGGCCAAGAACCGCAAGATCGTCGAGAACCGCTTCAAGGATCGACTCAAGCGCGACCGCGCGCGCTCCAGCGTCGCGAGCATCAGCCCGTTTGGCATCCTCGAGATGACCCGCCAGCGCATGCGCGGCAGCCTGCACAGCCAGGTCTTTACCGACTGCCCAACCTGCCACGGCCGGGGCGGCGTCAAGCGGCCATCGGTCGTCGCATCGGAATGCATCCGCAAGCTCGCAGCGATCCTCAGCCACGACAAGGTGCAACGCATCGAACTGGTGGTCGGCGGCCGGGTCGCGGGCGAGATGCTCAGCAAGAAGCGCAAGGCGCTCGCACGGCTTGAACAGACCACCGGCAAGCAGGTGCTCGTCCGCGTGATGGACATGACCGAGCCCGACCGCACCGTGTACTACGCCTACGGCCCCGGCGGCGTGGACGTGGACATCGCCCGCCTGCCCAGCGTATCCAAGCCTGAACAGTGGCCCGATCAATGGCTCCAGGTGTGGAATGATCCTTCGCCCGATGCCGACTGGTCCGAGCCGGTGGAGGAGGACGAGATCATCGAAGAGGCGTCCGATCCGCTCGCCGAGCAAGAGCAGGCGATGGCCGTTGAGGACGACGACGATGAACAGTCCGGCAGCGGCAAGAAGAAGCGTCGTCGTCGCAGGCGCGGTAAGGGCGGCGGCGCATCACAAGAAGCCAACGCCGAGGACACCACGCCGCTAGCACAGCCCACAACCGCAAATGAGAGCGCCAATGAAGGCGACGTTGAGAGCGAAGGCGAACACGCCGAGGACGGCGAACGTCCCAAGAAGAAGCGTCGTCGTCGCAGGCGTGGCAAGGGCGGCGGCGCGTCGCAAGAAGCGGGCACCGACGGGGCCGCATCCGAAGCGAGCGAAGCATCGGGCGAGCAACTCGTCGAAAGCGGAGCCAACGCAGAAGCGGTTTCCCAAGCCAGTTCTCAAGATGGTCAGCACGAAGAAGCTGAAGACGGTGCCCCCAAGAAGAAGCGCCGCCGGCGCAGGCGCGGCAAGGGCGGGGGGGGCGAAGCGAGCGGCGATGGCAGCAATGCCTTGGCAGCAGGTGGTTCAGTAACTGGTGGTTCGGCAACGGGTGGTTCGGCATCGGGCAAGCCCGCGACCAGCGAGCCGCAAGCCGAGGTCAAGCCCAAGCGTCGTTCGCTGTACGGCACATCTCGCCGCAAGCTCAGTTCCGCCGAGGTCGCCAGCGCCGCCAAACGCAAGGACTAGCCCGTGCCCGATACCAAGCGGCTGATCATCCTGGGCTCGACGGGCTCGATCGGCACGCAGACGCTCGAAGTGGTTGAGCATCTCAACCGCAGGGGCGAGCATCGGTTCGAAGTGGTCGGGCTCGCAGCGGGCAGCCGGGGCGATGAACTGGGCGCGCAGGCCGAGCGGTTCGGCGTGCGAGAGTTGGCAATTGCCGACGAAGCGGCGCCGTCTGCCATGCCCGCTCGGAGGGGACCATCAGCCGCCGAGCAATTGGTGCGTGAGGTCGATGCAGATTTGGTGGTCGCTGCGATCGTCGGCGCTGCGGGCATCGGCGCGACGCTGGCCGCGATCGAGCGCGGCATCAACGTGGCGCTGGCGAACAAGGAATCGCTCGTGGCTGCGGGCGCGCTGGTGATCCCCGAAGCCCGCAGGCACGGCATCGCCATCCTGCCGATGGACAGCGAGCACTCGGGCATCTGGCAGTGCCTCATGGGAGCCGCGGGTTCAGCGAGGGATGAAGTCCCGCCGATGCAACTGCCCTCAAGTGTTCAGCGGGTGGTGCTCACCGCCTCGGGCGGTGCGCTGCGGAACGCAACCGCTGAGCAGATCGCGCAAGCCTCGCCCGAACAGGCCCTCGCCCACCCCAACTGGGACATGGGCGCGAAGGTGACCATTGACTCGGCCTCGCTCATGAACAAGGCGCTCGAACTCATCGAAGCGCACTGGCTGTTCGGGATCGAGCCGGACAAGCTCAGCGCGGTGATCCACCCGCAGTCGGTGGTGCACGCGATGATCGAGATGGCCGATGGCTCGGTCATGGCGCAGATGGGCGACCCCGACATGCGCACGCCAATCCAGGTCGCGCTCACGCATCCGCATCGGTGCGATGGCCCGGCGCGCCGGCTCGATATGCAGCGGGCCATGAGCCTGACGTTTGAGCCACCCGACCACGAGCGGTTCCCGGCGCTGGGGCTCGCGGACCGCGTGATGCGCGCAGGCGGCACCGCGGGCGCGGTGCTGAACGCCGCCAACGAGAGAGCCGTCGAGCTGTTCCTCGAACGCCGAATCCCGTTCGGCCGCATCACCGAGCTGGTCTCCGGCGCGCTCGACGCGATGGCGCCTACGCCCGTCGCAACGCTGGCCGATGTCACCAGCGCCGACGCCGACGCCCGCGCATGGGTTGATGACGCCTGCGGCGTGCCACGCGTGTGAAAGCCGCAGGTGGTTGTTCAGCGTGCGCATGAAAGAGGCCGCCCTCCGTAATAGAGAGCGGCCCCGATGGATGCCAATAGCTATCGAGCGGTGTTAGTCGTCGCCCTTGTCGTCCTCGTTGAAGAAGAACCCGCCGAACATCCCGCCACCGCCGATGTCGTTGGCGTTGTAGATGTACTGCGAGTCGATCGACTTGGCGATCAGCGCCTCGGCCTCCGAGAGGTGCGCCCGCGTGTAGGCGTCAAGCCTGTTGGCCTTGTTGCCCTTGAGCGTGGTGCCGATCTTCTCGTTGAGGTCGCGGAGATGGAGCATGGCGAGGTTGCTGATCGGCTTGTACGCCGCGCCGTACGAACCGGGCATGGCCAGATCGATCAGGCGTTCGAGGTGCTCGCGCTGCAGGTTGCGGCGGAGGCTCGAAATCATCGGCTCGCGGTTCGTGTAGCTGCTCCTCGGTTCAGACTGGATCTCGGTCCAGATCGAGCCGGTCACCGTGTCCAGCACTTCTGCGAGCGTGAGCGCGTCGTCGCCCGAGGGCACGCGGAACTCGTTGTCGTAGATGCGTTGGAGCGTGGTGGGGTTGAGCACCATCGTCATGGCCGCGCCCTGCACACCCAGGATGCTGTCGTGCACGGGCCAGGTAGCGTCCGACTGCGGGTCGCCGCCAGCGTCCCACCACTTGTCCACGGTCATGTGGCTCAGCAGTTCGGGGGTGAGCCCGTACGCCTCGTCACGGAACGTGTTGTGGATGACAAAGTTGAGCGCCTGACGCTGCGTGTCGGCGTCGACCACCTCGATGGGCGCACGGTCCATGTCACCCTTGAGGTCGCGGTAGACATACGCGCCGCCGAGCCAGTTGGCCATCATGCTGTTGGCCCGCGTTTGCAGGCCGAGGGTGATGGTGTAGCCGCGGCGTGCGCGCGCCCAGCTCTCGCCTTCCTTGACGAACTCGTCGAGGATCTGGCTTCTGAGCTTCTCGGCCAGCGCGACCTGCTCTTGGGCGTATTCGAGCGGGTTGGACGACATGTCGTACCGCCGGGCGCGTGGGTCGGGGCCCCAGGTGTCTTCATCGGTCGCGTAGACAAACTCGGGCTTGTCGACGTTCTCGAAGACCTTCTGCGAGTCCTTGTCGCTGGTGGCGTAGCCGTACTGGATGGCCCAGTGGTCGTAGGGTCCGATCCCGATGACCGAGTAGTCGCCCTGCTCATCACCCGAGGTGATGCGGATGTTGGTGCCGTTGTAGTCCATGACCGAAACGGACCAGGGCTTCTTGCCCTTGAGCTCATCAGAGTTGATCTCGTCGAGGGTGTAGATCGACGAACCCGCGAAGTTGTGGCGCAGGCCGAGCGTGTGGCCCGCCTCGTGGGCGACGAGTTCACGGAGGCCAGGTCCGATGAACCACGCCGGGATGCCGTCGATGAGCTGGTCCTCAGCGGTCTCGGGCTTCTCGTAGTCCTTGGGCTTCTCGTCGCCTTCGTCCTCGTCGTCGCCTTCGTCTTCGGGGTCAGCCGAGCCGGAGGCCTTGATCTGCGCGAGCACGTCAGCGGGGATGAGCCCCTCGGGAATCTCGCCGCTGGCGAGCTTCTGCTTGAGCGCCTCGATCATCTCGTCGGGCATCTCGGGGTCATCGGGGGCGAGGTCTTCGAGGTCGAGCGTCATCGCAGCGTCGATGACCATGCGCATGATCGCCATGTCCAGGGCCTTGCCCTCGGAGGCGGTGCACATGCCGTTGGACTGGCTCACCCGGCCGGCGAGCCCGTCGTACAGATCGTCGCCCATGAAGGTGGGGTCGGCGTTGAACGCGGCATGACCACCGTGGTTGTGCGACTCGCGGGCGATCTTGGCCGCTACGCGGTTGCGGTCGGCGGGAGCCGCCATCTGCACGCGCGGGTCCCACTTGGGATTACGGCTGAGCCATTCGAGCTGGTCGGGGCTCATGCCCTCGACCGAGAGGTCGGGGATGAGCTCGTTGTACCGGTACCAGAACGCGCGGATCCAGCCGTCGGTCAGCACGATGTCGGCATCGAGAATCTGCCCGGTGCGCGGGTCGACCCGGCTGGGTCCGATGGCCGTGCCGATGTCGTTGGAAAGCCAACGCACAAAGTTGTACCGGCGGTCCTCGGGGTCCTTGTCCATGTGCGCGCCGCTCGAGGCGTCCTGCTGCTGCACCTCGATCGCGCCGGTGATGCCGACGTCCTCGAACGCCTTGTTCCAGACCTCGAGGCCCTCGCGGACAAATCGGCGGTAGCGCACCGGGGTGGTGTGCTCGATGTAGAAAACGATGGGCTCTTTGGGCGGGCTCATCTTCAGGCTTGGGTCGGCCTTCTCAAGGTTCCAGCGGTTCACGTAGCGGACCCACTTCTTGCCGATCTCGAACTCACCAAGGTCGCGGTAGCTGGTGGTGAAGTACCCGATGCGCGGGTCGGCCTTGCGCGGCGTGTAGCCGGTGCGCTCGGGGATCACGCTGATCGAATAGTGGAACGTGCGGAGTTGGCCGCCACGCACGGGCATCTCAAGGGCGACCTCGACGTTCTCGGGGAACGCCTTGGCGGTCTTGATCTTCATGAGCGAGGTGTCGGCGCCCGCGGCCTGACCACCGAAGAACAGCGAGGCCTTGCCTCCGAGCAGGCTGTCGAGATCGATCACCGGCTGACCGCCGGGCCCGATGGCCACGATCGGCACGCTCGCGATCACGCGGTCGGTGAACAGACGCTCGACGCTGTCCTTGGATTCGCGGTCGCCGTTGGAGCGGGTGGCGATCTCGGGCGCGATAATGGCGAGCTTGTCGTCGTAGCGGCGCCAGTAGACGTAGCTATCGCCGCTCTGGAGGCCTGCGAACAGATCGCCGCTAGCGACCGTGGTGGCGATGAAGTGCCGCTGCCTCTCGTAGCCCGCGGGCAGCTCAGCGAGAATCTGGCCGTCCTTGTCGCGGGTCCACAGGGTGTACAGGCTGCGCGAGCCGTCAGCGGTCGAGACGACTTGCTTGAAGCCTTCGGAGACCTTGCTGAACTCGGGGAAGTCGGGCTTGGAATCGCCGCTGCCGCCGCCGCCCGCCGCCATCATGCTGCGGACCGCAGCAAAGTCGAGCTGCACCGTGCCGTCGGGCATCAGCTTGCCGGAGATGGTCTGGGGGTCGGTAATGGTGGTCGGGTCATCGGGCATGCCCGCGGCTGCGGCCACGGCCAACACGGCCCCGCCCGCGGCGAACGCTGCAACACTGCGCAAAAGCTGTCGGGTCGTCATCGGTACTCCTTCAAGGGCGCTCCGCGCCGGGTCGACCCCTGCGGGGTCCGTGCTCCTTGGGCGCACCGCATGAGGCGGCCCATTCAATACAGACTAACAAAAACAGCGGCCCGCACGAGCCACAAAGATCGCGCGGCCGATCGCCACGCGGTCGTGCCAAAACCTAGCTCAGAGACCGGCGACGGCGTCTGGCAGGCGGAAGGCCGCGACCAGCCCAAGCGTCAGCAGCACGAAGGCTGCACCCGACACCTGGAACGGGCGATCGTGGAACGCGAGCTCGGTGGGATCGTCGTACGTTCCCTGTTCCAGCAACACGATACAGCGGAGCAGGCCGTACGTTGCTGGAATGATGGTCAGCCAGAGCAGGTTGAGCCCGGGGATTTCACCTGAATCGGTGTTGCCAAGCCAGCCGATGAACGCGATAAAATCTTGCTGATCTTGGATATACGACGCGTACGTCAGCAGCGTCGCCACGCCCGTGACCACCACCGCCATGCGCAAAAGCTCGATGGTGTACTTGCGTTGCACGAGCCGAACCTGGCCGACGTCGTCGCCCATCGAGCCGCGTTCGCCGAGCCGCTTGCCGAACGACAGGAACATCGCGAGAAACAGCGTCACATTGAGCAGCCAGGCGCTGGGCCAGATGCCGACCGCGACACAACCCCCAAACACACGAAGAACAAACCCGAGGCTCAGGCCCAGCACATCCGCGATGCGGACCCGCTTGAGCCACGTCGAATACAGCGTGACATTGACGAGG
>CAYGSG010000050.1:0-19902 GCA_964352615.1 uncultured Phycisphaeraceae bacterium | reverse complement strand
CAGAAAGGCAGTGAGGCAGTGAGGCAGTGAGGCAGTGAGGGGAAGAGGGGGAGAGGGAAAAACAGAGCCGCGTGTGTGAACACGCGGGAGAAACACAGGCTACAAGCCTGTGCCACCTAAGAGGCTGAGGAAGATGAACCCGAAACGGCCATCCCGAACACCACCGGGAGCGCCAAGGAGCGAGCGATGGCAGACAACGCGACCGAGACAAGCGATGTGAAATCGATGGACGACATCATGGCGTTGTGCAAACGCCGGGGGTTCATCTACCAGGCGAGCGAGATCTACGGCGGCATCAACGGGTTCTGGGATTACGGCCCGCTGGGCGCGCAGCTCAAGAAGAACCTGCGCGATGCGTGGTGGAACGATGTGGTCATGATGGGATGCGGCGGCAAGCCGGGGCCGGACGGCAAGCCCGTGCGCATCGTGCCGGTGGATACCTGCATCATCCAGAACCCCAAGGTGTGGGAAGCCAGCGGGCACGTCGGCGGATTCAACGATCCGATGGTGGACGACAAAGAGACCAAGCAGCGATTTAGAGCTGATCACCTAGCACTTCTTGTGATAGTCGAAGAAAGAGAACGGGATGACGAGTTGTTCTTTGAGGGACTAGCCCAAAGCAAGCTTCCATCTGATGAGTGCATTGAAGCATCATTCGTAGGAGATCCGTGGGAGATAGCTAGGGATGCATTTGATGCTAAAAAGCTCGGCAGGTTCAAGGTAACCCAAGACACAGATATTCGAATGGCGATGAAAGGTGGCATTCATCTCAAGCGCACTGTGTTGGGTTTGCTCGACAAGAAAGATAAGCCGTATCGCGGGTACTTGATTCCTTGCACTGAGGGGCTCTACCGGCAGTACCTGGCGGAGATACCGTCGCCCTTCTCGGGCAAACGCGGCACGCTCACCGCTCCCCGCGCCTTCAACCTGATGTTCAAGACGGTGCTGGGCGCTACGGGCGATGCGGAGATCGACAAGGCGTACCTGCGCCCCGAGACCGCTCAGGGCATCTTCATCAACTTCAAGAACGTTGTGGATACGACTCGCGTGGGCGTGCCGTTTGGCATTGCGCAGACGGGCAAGGCCTTCCGCAACGAGGTGACGCCGAGGAACTTCACGTTCCGCAGCCGCGAGTTCGAGCAGATGGAGATCGAGTTCTTCTGCCACCCGGACGAGGCGAAGGCGTGGTACGAGTTCTGGCGCGATTGGCGGATGGCGTGGTGGGAGTCGATGGGGCTCAAGGGCGAGAACCTGATCTTGCGCGAGCACGACCGAGATGAACTGGCGCACTACGCCAAAGAGGGCGCGGGCACGAGCGACATCGAGTACCGGTTCCCGTTCACGGCGCCGGGCTACGGCGAGCTTGAGGGCATCGCCGACCGGACGAACTTCGATCTCAAACAGCATCAGGAGCACTCGAAGAAGAAGATGGAGTACCACGATACGACTCGTGGCGAGCTGCTCCCCAACGGGCAGCCCAAGGGCGAGTGGTACCTGCCGCATGTGATCGAGCCGAGCGCGGGTCTTGATCGCGGCGTGCTGGCGGTGCTGTGCGAGGCCTACACCCCCGACCCCGACCGGCCCAGCGGCGTGGTAATGAAGCTTCACCCTCGGCTGAGCCCGATCAAGGCGGCGGTCTTTCCGCTCGTCAAGAAGGATGGCATGCCGGAGGTCGCCGAGAAGCTGCGGGCCGAGCTGCACCAGCGGTTCGGCAGGCTCGGGGCGATCGAGTTCGACGAGAAGCAATCCATCGGCAAGCGGTACGCGCGGATGGACGAAGCGGGCTGCCCGTTCTGCTTCACGGTCGATGGCGACACGATGACGGACCAGACGGTGACGGTTCGGGACCGCGACACGCTGAGCCAGGAGCGGATCGGCCTGGACAAGGTGGGCGATTTCCTGGCGGCGAAGCTGGGCGTGTGAGCCGGGCTTGTGAGAGGGTTCGCTCTGGGGCAAGCTAAAAAAAGGCGGAGCCGCCCGAACGAAAGGGACGACTCCGCTGATCTCGCTCTCCTCTGGTGTGCCACTCATCGTGCGTGACGTGGACTGGTGTCACGCGGTGCGGGGAGCCGGAGAAGGCTTCGCGGTGACGAGGGACCGCCGGAACTTATCGGCGGCGGCGCGTCGTGAGAAGGCCCGCGCCGGCGAGTGTTGCGATGGCAGCGGGTGCGGGCACAACCTGCCCGCGGATCTCGCCTGCGCCGTTGCGCGCGGTATGGATGTTGACGTACCACAGGCCCGCGAGCACGTCGGTCGCCTGCTGGTTTGAGATCGTGGCGCTTCCGGTGAGCACGCTGGTCGGGGGCTCTTCGGGGCTGCCCGTGGAGATGAAGAGTTCAACGCCCGCGGTCTGGCCGAAGTCGGCGGGGCCGTGGAAGTGCGCACCGGGCGCGACGATGGGACCGGTGAGGCCCTGGTAGCTGATGGTCCAACTGAAGAGGTTGGAATCGGTATCGAGCGTGACGACGCCGTTGCCCGAGGGGCTGAAGCCGGTTACGTCGGGAGCGGGCACGGATTGCTCGACGGTGATAGGGAAGCTCAGGGTGATGAGGTCGGCGCTAGCGAATGTCGCCGAGGCGACGGCAGCGACGATGCCAACTTTGACGGCAGTTCTCACGATTGACTCTCTTTCGTGCGGTGGGCGCTCTCGCACCCGTTGAAGGGACTTGGGCATCCCGACACGCTGTCGGGACCCCCGCGAGGGCCTTCGCAGCGAGGGTCCGATACGTTTTTGGTTTGTCGTGTGTGATCGAGAAACTCGCTCCGCCCTTACGCAGCCCGATTTCAGCGATGGAACCCGATAACCGAACCCGCTGGACCATGGCTGCGCCATGACCGGGTGCCCTAGCTATGGGTGTGAATACCCGTGTGAGTCTTGCCGATCGATGCCTTGGGGAAGGCGCGCTCGGGGTGTCATCGTGGAAGCAGGCGGCAGGCCCGAGGGCCCATCGGAAACCCGGCACCTGAAGGCTCCCAGGGAGGGAGTGCCTGGGTTTTTGCCGTGGCTCAGGCGGATGTTGCGCAAGCGTGTTGGCTCGATCGGACCCCGGTGGCGCGCGCCGACATGGCTCTCCGCAGCCACTCGCGGCGCGGGCATCGGCGTGTGGCAGTGGCGCATCGATGAACAAGTGCTGATCTGGGACGACGCGATGTACGAGTTGTACGGCGTTGATCCCAAGGTTCATGCCAGCGCACGCGAGGCCTGGTGGTCGTGCGTGGTCGCTGAGGACGCCTTGCGTGTGGACCAAGAAGAACAGGCGATGATCCAGCGCGGCGGGACCGAACTGAACACTATCTTTCGGATCAGGCGTGGCGACGGGAATATTCGGCACATCGCAGCGCGGTGCACGATCGAGCGCGATCGGATGGGCCAACCGGTTCGGATCATCGGGATCAACGAGGACGTGACGCGTCGTGTGCGCACAGAACTCCGCGCGCAACAGTACCGGTTGCTGGCCGAGCAGACGTCCCGTTTGGCGCATGTCGCTGGCTGGCGGCTGGACCTTCGGACCCAAGAGGTGGAGTGGACCGAGGGGGTGTACCGCATCCACGATCGTGCGATCGGTACCCCGCCGACTCTCGCCGAGGCGGTCGCGTACTACACGCCCGAGAGCCGAAAGGTTATCAGCGAAGCGATCGAGCACGCCAAGAAGACGGGTACGAACTGGGATGTTGAGGCCGAGATAGTGACTGAGAATGAGCGAAAGATATGGGTGCGCGTGATCGGTGAGCCGGTGATGGAAGAAGGCGCGTGCATCGCGCTGGTGGGGGCGATTCAGGACATAACGGACCAGCGCACTGTCCGCGAGGAGCTGCGCGAGGCGCGGGAGCAGGCTGAGGCATCGAACCGGGCCAAGAGCGAGTTTCTGGCGAACATGAGCCACGAGCTGCGCACACCGCTGACTTCTATTCTGGGGTTTGCCAGCCTTGCGGTGGAAGAACCCGACCACGCGGTGGCGCACCTGGGGACGATCAAGCGCAACGGCGATCATCTTCTTGCGGTCATCAATGACCTGCTGGATCTGAGCAAAGTCGATGCGGGCAAGCTGCAGCTTGATCTTGTTCCGACGGATGTGCGAAGGCTCATTCAGGAGATGAGCAGCCAGTACGCGCTGCGCGCCCGCGAGCAGGGGCTCGTCATGCAAACGCGCATAGCCAAGGCGCTGCCCTGTAAGGTATCGAGCGATCCGACGCGGCTTCGGCAGGTGCTGCACAACCTGCTGGGCAACGCGCTGAAGTTCACGGATCGCGGCGAGGTATCGCTGGGTGTGGGCTTTGAGCCGTCGGCCGAGCATCGCGGCTCGGGCACGTTGGTGCTGTCGGTGCGAGACACGGGCGTCGGGATGACGGCCGAGCAGCTCGGGCGTGCGTTCATGCCCTTTGAACAGGCGGATGCTTCGATCAGTCGGCGCTACGGCGGGACTGGCCTAGGCCTAGCGATCACACGCAGGCTCGTCGAGATGCTGGGCGGGACCATCGAGGCTCGGTCGGAGCCGGGCGAGGGGAGCGAGTTCGTGGTTCGGACGCCGGTGCTCGAAGCGGTCGAACCCGTCACGGTTGCCGAGGGGCGGGTTGATGCGCTTGCGGCTGAAGCACCGGAAGCGAGCGAAGGCCGGCTGGTCCGGGCGCGGGTGCTCGTGGTGGATGATGGCGCTGACAACCGCCGGCTTCTCTCGCTGTTCCTTTCCAAAGCGGGGGCCGAAGTGGAGTTCGCGAGCGACGGGTATGAAGCCATCGAGGCCGCGCAGCTCACCGCGTTCGACGTGATCCTGATGGACCTCCAGATGCCGGGTATGGACGGGCTGGAAGCGACCGGCCGGCTGCGTGAACTGGGCGTCCGTACGCCGATCGTGGCGATGACGGCCCACGTGATGGCGGGCTACCGCGAGCGATGCCTGGCAGCCGGCTGCGATGCGTACCTGACCAAGCCCGTGGAGCGCGAGGCGCTGGTTGCGATCTGCTCGGCTGTGACCAGCGGCACGCATCGCATCGCGGGGTAGCTAGAAAAAGACCCCGGCGCAATCTTGTGACGCCGGGGCCGGTGTTGTCGTCAACAGAGAGTGGCGCCGTGGCTCAGACGCGCTGGGCGATCTCGGTGAGGTTCTCGACCCCCCACGACGAACCGGGGGCGAACGGGTCGACCCACAAGCGGAGCGTGACATCGTCCTCGCCCGGGCCAAAGACGCTGATGACGCCGTTGGGCGCGGAGTACGCGTTGAGGTCAGCGATCGGGATCAGCGTGCCCTGCGGCAGGGTGTCGGTCACGATCGAGGAGATGTACTGACCCGCGAAGCCCGGCACCCACCAATAGATCTGGATCTGGCCAGCGGTGTTGAAGCCGACGTAGTTGATGCCGCCCCACGGGGTGAAGTAGCTGGTCAGGCCGCGATCCGAGATGAACGCGGGCAGGTCGTTGGCACCCGAGTTGGGCGCGGTGGCTTGCGGGTCGGTGAGGTCGCTGATGCGCCAGCCCGAATCGAGTGCGTTGGGGTTGGTGTTGACGTTGGCAGCGGCCCACCAGAGCACGCGGAGGTGGCCGGTGTCGCTGAGGCCCGCGATGTTGATGCCGTCCCACTGGGTCTGCTGGTTTGCTGGCAGATCGAAGCGCCGGGTGATAACAGTCGCCAGCCCGCCGACCAGTGGCACATCGCCGCCCGTCTGGCTGCGAACGATGTCGCTGAGGTTGGAGAGCGTCCAGAAGTTGAACGACGGCGTGGTCCAGATGCTGACGACATCGCCCGTATCGGTGATGCCGGCGAGGCCCCACTGGTTCCAGCGTGTGACGTAGGGCTCGAACTCGGTGATGGGCGGGATGGTGGCACCCGGGTTGTTGTTGAGGACGCTCTGCGAGATGTTCTCGAACTGCCACTGCCAGTTGCCGTTGGTGACGCCGGTTCGGCGAACGGTGACGTAGTCGCCGTCGGTCGTCAGGCCGAACAGGTGGGGGTTGCCCTGCGGGTCGATGAAGTTGCTGAGGCTAAAGGCGAAGTCGGCGCTGCCCGGCATGGCGGCGATGGAACTGAGATCCAGGTCGTAGTAGGTGCCCGTGCCGTCGTTTCTAGGGAAGAACCAGCGGAGCCCGTTGGTGGTGGTCGCGAAGAAGTGCTCGTTGCCATCGACGTTGATGGCGGTCATCTGGCCGACGAGGAAGACCGAACCGGTGTTGACCCGGCGTGCGAACCAGTCGCCGTTGGCGTCTTGGTCAAACACGACGGGGTTGGCGGTCTGGTTGATGATGCCGACGAAGTTCTTGCCGGCGCCGTTCTCGACCCCAACCGCGGACCGGCGTCCGATGGAGTTCTTGAGGAAGCTGATGGTGTTGGCGCCGAGGTTGGCGGTAACGATGTCGTTGGCGCCGTCGTTGGTGACATCCCCGATGGCGATGCCCTCGGGCCCCGATCCGACAACGATGGTCACGGGCGGCTGGAACGTGCCGTCGCCGTTGTTGGTGAGCAGGGTCATGTTGCCCGAGCCGGTGTTGGCCACAGCAAGATCGGGCACATCGTCGTTGTTGAGGTCGCCGATGGCGATGTCTTCGGGCGCCGACCCGACGGTGTACAGCGTGCCCGCGCCGAACCCGCCCGAGCCGTTGTTGATGTACACCGCGATGGTGTTGGAAGACTGGTTGGAGGCGACCATGTCGACGAAGCCGTCGCCGTTGAGATCGCCGAAGCGAAGGCCACGGAGCGACAACGAGCCCTGCGGGTAGGCGACCGTGGTGGTGCTGCCAACATTGAGGCTCGAACCGGTGACGTACGGCCCGTTGCCGGGGGCATAGATGATCGTGATGTTCGAACTGCGGTTCGTGTAGATGACGTCGGTGTTGCCGTCGTTGTTGAGGTCGGCGACACGGATGCGACCGATCGAGATGCTACCGACCGAGGGGCCGTTGATTCGGCTGAACCCGCCGTTGCCGTTGTTGAGGAAGATATCGGTGGTCGAATCGGTGTTGAGGTTGGCAGCGATGAGGTCGATGTCGCCGTCGTTGTCGAGGTCGGCGGCATCGATGCTGAAGCGGATATCGCGGGCCGCGTAGTTGGTGACAGCGGAACTAGGGAAGGCCGCAGCGCCGCGGCCGCCCTGGTTGAGCCCGACCGTGACGGTGCCGTCTCCCCTCCAGTTGGATGTTGCGAAGTCGGGCCGGCCGTCGGCGTTGAAATCGCGGATGACGATGTCTTCCGAGCGCGGGATGTTGGGGATGTCGTATCGGTCGGTGAAGGTGCCGTTGCCGTTGCCGTAATAGATGGTGACGAAGTTGCCCGCGTCCTCGGTGGTCACGATGGCATCAGCGAGTCCATCGCCATCGAAGTCGGCGAGCTGGATGACCTCGGGCCGGCCTGGCGTGGGGAACGGCACTTGGGCGGCGATGGGCCGCTGCGCACCGCCGCCGATGATCAGCGAGAACTCGGGATCGGTGGACCCGTCGGTCAGGTTGATCTCGAGTTCCTCTGCGGGGCCGATGTTGTTGAGGGCGTCGACACCGCGTGCAAAGAAACGGATCACGCCGGTGCCGAAGGCCGCGACCTGCGCGTTGCTCAGGCGGAGGATGAACGACTCAGGGATGTTGTCGATGCTGGCAGCGCCCTGGATCGGGTCGGCGATGCCGTCGAAACCGACGTTACTGGTGCCGACAAACCCGTCGTCGTCGATGGTGGCGTCGAAGGTAGCGCCTCCGCCGGGGCCGTCTTCCGCGTAGGCGACCGAGCCCAGCAGCATGTCAGATGCATCGAGCACGCCGTCGTTGTTGGAATCAAAGTAGTAATCGACGCGGGCGAGGTCGCCGTCGCCGTCTTGCACACCGATGGCGACAAGGTCGAAGCCCTGTCCGGGTGCGAAGACATCGCTCGGCGGGTTGCCCTCGTTGTTGCTGCTGAAGCCTCGCAGAGCGGTGGTCGTCGGAGCGCCGGGCTCGGGCGGGGTAACGCCCGCATTGCCGCTCTCGTAAGCGCCGAGGTCGAGCGTGACGCCCCGGATGCGGTTCTGGCCCGTGACATCTTGCGGCAGTGCTTCGCCGGTGTTGGCGTTGTTGTTGACGTCGAGCAGGTCGGCGGGCAGGTCGGCGGGGTCGCCCATGTCGATGGCCGATGAGCCGGGGGCGTGGTCGATGTAGTCGTCGTGGGTGCCGGGGGTCTGGTCGGCTCCCGAGCCGTCATCGAGCGCGCCGGTGGTGACAAAGACCGGATCGACCTGTTGGATGCCTCCGCCGTCGATGGCGCGCGTCGGCAGACCCGCGAGAACCAGCGAGTTGCGGATGGTGACCGTCGCGCCGCTCTGCACGTAGACCTGGAACTCGCGTACCGCCGCCGAGGGCAGGACCGCGGTGTTGTCCCAGATGATGGAGTTGGCGATGGTGACGTTGGAACCCGATCGGATACCCGCGAAGCCGCCGAAGCCGTTGGTGGTCAGCGCGAGGTCGTTGGCGCTGACGGGGTTGCCGCTGAAGACCGCGTTGGCGACGATGTTGGAAACGAAGTTGAACGAGGCGGTGTTGTTGACGAGTGACGCGGTGCCGCCTCCGATCTCGATGCCGCCGCCGAAGCCGCCGGAGAAGTTGCCGCTGAAGACCGAGCTCGCGACGGTGGTGGTGGAGGCACCCTTGATGGAGATGGCTCCGCCGTCGCTCTTGGCGACGCCGCCAAGGAACCTGCTATTGAACACGCGGACCGTGGCGGCGTCGGCGTAGAAGACAGCGCCGTCGCCCTCGGCGCGGAAGTTCACGAAGGTGCTCTTGGAGACGTTGAGCGTGCCGCCGGAGAGAGCCGCGAGCCCGCCGTGCATGCCGTTGCTCGCGGGTGTGGCGCCGTTGTTGAAGGTGGAGTTAGCGATGTTGACGGTGGCGTTGACGGCGAAGAGCGTGCCGCCCCGGTTGTTGGAGGTGTTGCCGGTGGCGGTGATACCGCTACCCGAGCCGAGTGTGAAGGTGCCGCCGGAACCCCAGATGCCGCCGCCGTCGTTGGTAGCGGTGTTGCTGCTGATGGTCGCGCCGCTGAAGGTGGGCGTGGCCCCTCCGCTGAACATCGCGCCGCCACCGTTGGTGGCCATGTTGCCGGTGATGACGGCATTGGTGATGGTGATCGTGCCGCCGATGGCGAAGAGGCCGCCGCCGTCTGCTGCGGTGTTGGTCGAGATGGTCGCGCCGTTGAGCGAGAGCCCGACCTGGTTGGTGTAGAGCCCGCCGCCCTCGCTGGTGGCGGTGTTGCCGGTGATGTTGGTGCTGGTTACGGAAAGGTTGGTGCCGGCTCCTGCGTAGATACCGCCGCCGTCGGTTGCATCGTTGTTGAGGATGGCGCCGCCTGTGAGGTTGAGCGTGGCGCCGTTGGCCAGGTAGATGCCGCCGCCATTGGTGCCAGCGGCCGCGTTGGTGACGTTGAACGCACCGGTGAGGGTGACGCCCGAGGCGTAGATGCCGCCGCCGTTGGTGCCCGCCGAGCCGTTGGTGATGGAGGGTGTAACGGGGAAGCTGGGCGCTGCGCCGTTGAAGGCGAACGTGCCGCCCTGACCGGTGGCGATGTTGTTGTTGATGGAGGCGGAGAAGATGGTGCTGGCGCGGAGCGAGCCGGTGGCCCCGAGGGTCCAGTACGCGCCGCCGCCGTTGGCAGCGATGTTGCTTTCGAAGTTGGCCTCGACGGTCGGGATGCCCGCGTTGGTCCACAGCCCGCCGCCGTCGCCCGTGGCGACGTTGTTGAGGATGCGACCTCGGACGACGGGGTTGCCCCCGATGAGGGCGAGCCCGCCGCCGGTGGTGGCGTTGTTGGCGCTGAAGATCATGTCGCCGAGGAACTGCACATTGGTGGCGTTCTGGAGCCTGACGCCGCCGCCCTGAGAGTCGTTGCCCCCGCCGTTGGCGTTACCGCCCGCGATGGTGAACCCGCCGATGGTGGCCCCGGAGAGGTTGCCCGTTCCCGTGACAACGTGGAAGCTGTTGTCCCCGGTGCCGCCGCCTCCGATCTCACCCGAGAGAATCGTGGGGTTGGACGAGGGGTTTCGCTGGGTGAGCTGGGTCTCGTTTCCTTGGAACCCGCCGTACAGGTCGACATCCGCTTTGAGCACAAAGCTGTCGAATCGGCCAGCGCCGGGGGTGTAGATGCCCTCGGCGACCCAAAGCTCATCGCCCGCGGTCGCTGAGGCGAGCGCTGCCTGAACGCCTGTGAAGGCGTTGGCCCAAGACGATCCGTTGTTGGCGCCGCTGGCATCGGCATCGACAAAGACGGTCGAGAGCAGTTGGCGCGGTTCAAGAGCTTCACTCATCGCCTGACCCGAAGACCGCACGAGCCTGCGAGCCGAAAGGGCCCGAAATCTGGCCTTGAGGCGTGCAAACGGAGTCTCGTTGAAAATGGCGTCGGCGTGGTGCTCGGTCGTGTGGGTGGGCATGGGAACCTCTCTGATGCGCGGGTTTGGTCGCGGAACTGCTTGGCGGGGTGGGTAGCGGTTGTGGTCGCGGGTTTGGGCTGCAACGCTCAATTGAGCCGAATGCAACGCGTGGGTCACTCAGGGGCCTTGAACGCGCCTTGGGCGCGCAGGGCGGGCAGGGAACCGAAGAACGTGCAGAACAGAACGGCTAGCGTACCGGCGGGTGCCTCGCCCGCCAAGGGCTGGATTCGGGCGATCGGCGGTGCTTGCGGGAAAACGAGGGGGCAAGTAGGCTTGGGATCGCCCGTCAGATGCCGAGGGTTCGGCGTTGCATAGGGCTTGGAGGGCTTCACCGTGGGCGTCAATCGAGTGATGTTGTTGGTCGCGGTGGTGCTGGGCGTGCTCGCCATGCTCCTCGCGTTTATTTATATGAGCACGCTCGATGGCGCTGGATCGCAAGCTGGCGATGGCACGGGTGAGGAGCAGACCGTCGAGATCGTGCAGGTTATCCGTGACTTGCCAGCCGGTCATAAACTCAATGTAGAAAGCGATTTGAAGACGATCGCGGTGCCCCGCGAGACGTTCGCAGAGTTGGTTCAGTCGTCCGTCCGGGCTTCGGAACTTTCGACGATTAACGGCCGGGAGCTTGGGGTGCCTGCCTCGGCGGGTCAGCCGCTCACCTATGGGCATTTCCCGCTGGCCAAGGACATCGATCTCGCTCCCGACCGCCGGGCCTACGCGCTCGAGGTCAGCGGGGCAGCGGCCTTGCAGGGCCTGCTGATGCCCGGCGACTTCATCGATCTGGTGGTCATGCGGCCCAAGCGGGCCGACCCCATCGAGGCGGCGGGGATCGACGCTTCGGAATTGACCAATGAGCAGACCGCTCAGCTCGCTCAGGCGCAGCTCGGCAACATCTTTAGCCAGATGGCCCGCGAGATGGGCGGCCGGGACGGGTACGACTCGGAGATCATCATCGAGAACGTGCGGGTCATTGCCGTCGGAAACCGTCTGGCAGGCAGTCGGCTCTCGATGATCGGCCAGGCTCGCGGGCGGGCCGAGCGGAGCGACATGATCACGCTGGACGTTTCGTTGGAGGACGCTCTGATGCTGGCCGAGGAGTCCTCGAACCAATTCCGCGTGCTGCTGAGGCCCAACGAGCGCGCGGGCGACGTCGAGGCAGCGCCTGCGGGCGGGCTTCGTGGCTTGCAGCCAGCAGGCGGCTAAGCGGGCATGGAGCGTTGATCGGAGGGCTCGGCCGACCGGTCCTGGCCCCATGCGTGTGGCGTACAGCCGGGTTGAACCGGCTTGATACTGGAAGCTGAACATGCGCGTCGTAGTGCAGGACACACTGAAGAACACGCGATCCGTGCCCTACGAGGGCCAAGCGGGTTTCAGGATCGGCCGAGATGCTGCCTGCGAAGTCACGCTGGATTCCGCGATGGTCTCCAAGGTCCACGCTCAGGTGGACCGGTCGAAGTCTGGCTGGGCGATCAGCGTCGCCGCCGAGGCCAGACCGCTGAGGGTGGGCTCTGAGTGGGTGCAGGGCGGCACCACAGCGCCGCTGGCCGACAAGGCCGAGATCCACATCGCTCAGTACGTGCTGGTGTTCGAGGTCGGGGCCGAGGAGGTCGTCCGGTCGAGCGCCGCCGAGGACGTCAACGCGGTTCAGCAGGACCTGCACACAGCGGTGATCCGCCAGCTCGATCTTCGGCGGGCATCGTCGTCGGGCTTGGAGCACAGCTCCAAGACGCTCGAACAGATCAACGCGATCATCGATGAACTGCTCAAGGGCGAATACAAGACCCGGGTGCTCGAAGAGCGGGACGTCCGCAATCGGCTGCTCTCGATGGACCTTCGCCGGCGGCTGGTGCTCAGGCTTGGCGGGGAGACGACCTCGGAAAGACCGGTCAACGTCAGCGCCATGCCCGGCGAGAACACGGCCCTTGAGACCGCAGCCGAGCAGGCGGTGGACCGCATCGTGCGCACGCTCGGGCTCAAGCTCGAGAAAAAGTCTGTCGCAGACGACATGGATATCGTTGACGAGCGTTACAACGCGCTGATGACCACGATGGTCAACGAACTGCCCGAGAACGTGCAGGTCTATGTGGTGTCGCGGTACCTCAAGAAGGTGCTCAACGACATGATCTTCGGGCTGGGTCCGTTGCAGGACTTGCTTGATACGCCGAACATCTCTGAGATCATGATCGTCAGCCCCGATCTGGTGTACGTCGAACGCGGCGGGCAAATCGTTGAATCCGACAGCAAGTTCCTGGGCGATGAAGCGCTGCTCAACGTGATCGAGCGGATCGTCGCGCCGCTTGGCAGGCGCATCGACCGGTCTTCGCCGCTTGTGGATGCACGTCTCAAAGACGGCTCCCGCGTCAATGCCGTCATCCCGCCGATTGCGCTCAAAGGGCCGTGCCTGACCATTCGCCGGTTCCCCGCCCACCGGGTGACGATCAGCGACCTGGTCAAGTGGGGGTCGCTGCCCTCGGGCGCAGCGATGCTCCTCGATGCAGGCGTCAAAATGCCCAAGAACGTGGTGGTCGCAGGGGGTACAGGCTCGGGCAAGACGACCATGCTCAACTGTCTTAGCGCGATGATCCCGCACGAGGACCGCATCGTGACCATCGAGGACGCAGCAGAATTGCAGCTCCAGCAGGAGCACGTCGTGAGCCTCGAGACCAAACCGGCCAACGTCGAGGGCAAGGGCGCCTACACCATCCGCGATCTTGTGAAGAACTCGCTGCGCATGCGGCCCGACCGCATCGTGGTCGGCGAGTGTCGCGGCGAAGAAGCGTTCGACATGCTTCAGGCAATGAACACGGGCCACGACGGATCCATGACAACGATCCACTCGAACAGCGCGCAGGACGCGATCAGCCGAATCGAGACGATGGTGCTGATGGCTGCGGACCTGCCGCTGGCGGCGGTGCGTCGCCAGATCGGTCAGGCGGTGGACATCATTGTGTTCGTCGGTCGGCTCAAGAACGGCCGGCGCATGACGCTGCAAATCACCGAGGTCATCGGGCTCAACCCGCACACGGGCGAGGTCGAGACGCGGGACATTTTCCGCAAGGTGGGCGAGGGCGACCAGGCGGTGCTGACGGCGACGGGCTACATGCCGAGCTTTTTGGGCGACGCGGTCGAGCGGGGCCTGCTCGATGTCGACGCGTGGTTCGCCGGCGGCGAAGGAGACGCAGCGTGACGCTCGCAACGAATCTATTCATGGACGAGAGGGCGCTGGCGCTCAGCGTGGCGATCCTCGGCGGCGTGGCGTTCACCGCCATGCTGATGTCGTTCGGGGGCGTGCTCCAGCGGATGTGGGAGTCGCACGTCTCGTGGCTCTCGACGCAGAAGCAGCGGTTCAGCCCCGACCCCGGAAACGTCAAGCTGCAAATGGGCCTGATCTACGCGGGCGTGGTGCTTGCGCTGTTCGTCGTGCTGATCGCGATCGATAACAAGTTCATCGCGCTGGCGCTCTGGACGCTGACGCTGCTGGTGCCCGGCTGGCTGATCAACAACGCCTGGAACAAGCGGATCCGCAAGATCGATGAGCAGTTGCCGCAGACGATCATGGCGATGTCCAACAGCGTGGCGTCTGGCCTGACGCTGGTGCAGGCGATCGAGCGGCTCGCCGAGCGGGCCGAGGAGCCCATCCGCACCGAGTACCGCATCATGGCCAACCAGTGGCGTGCGGGTTCGGACGTGCTGACCGCGATCACCGAGGCCAAGGACCGGTTGAGGCTGCCCAACTTCAACATCTTCGCGACGACCATCGCGGTCAACCAGACGATGGGCGGCAACGTGGTCGACACGATGGACCGGCTGGCGCAGTCGCTCGAAGCGATCGCGGAGATGCAGCACGAGGTGTACACATCAACGGCTGAGGGCCGGCAGAACCTGCTGTTCCTGGGCATTGCGCCGGTACCGATGCTGCTGCTGATGCTGGCGATCAACTACGAGGGCACGCTGATGCTGTTCACCGAGCCGCTTGGCCGCGGGTTGATGATGACCTCGGTGGGGTTCTACATGGTCGGATTCCTCTGGGCACGGAGCATCATCAATGCAGATGTCTGATGGCTTCGCGGCTGTGGAAACAGGTGCGGCCTCGTCGTTCGGGGCGATGGGCATCGTGATCGCCGCGCTGGCGGCGCTGTGCGCTGGCGGCGCGATCGCGGGTGTGGTCTACGCGGTCGGCGCCTCGATGCGGGTCGATGTGGGCGGCGCTCGCAAGCACTTGACCGAGGCCCGCCGCGAGATGGCCAAGGTCAACAAGGGGATGACCGATTCCTTGATCTTTAACCTGGGCATGACGGTGCTGCCGTTGTTCAAGCCGCTGGGCGCGATCCCGATCGATTCACTCAAGCGCGACTGGGGCGAGCGGGCATCGGACGCGGGCTGGCCCGGCGGGCTGGATGAAGACGACCTGTTTGCGGCCGCGATCGGCGTGTCGGTCTCGCTGGCCTTCGCGTTCTCGGGTGTCGGGTTCCTGCTTTTGGGCATCAAGGGCACGGTCGCCGGGGTGGTCGGGCTGCTCGCCGGTTTTTACCTGTTTGGCACTTCGATTACGGGCATTGCCAAGGGCCGGCTGCACAAAGTCGGGCGGAGCATGCCTTATGTGGTCGATCTGCTGGTGCTGACGATGCGCGCGGGTGCGTCGTTCGGCATGGCGATGGAACGGGTGGCGGCGGACTACCGGTACCACCCGATCGGCCAGGAGTTCACGGTCACGCTCCGCGAGATCAACGCGGGCACGCCCCGCAAGCAGGCGTTCCAGAACATGGCCGAGCGAACCCCGTTGCCGGTTGTGCGCACATTCGTGGACGAGATCATCCAGTCGGAGGAACTCGGCCGGGGCATCAGCGACACGCTGGAACGGATGGGCGAGCGGATCCGTGTTCGTCGCAAGCAGGACGCGGCGGATATCGCGGGCAAAGCCAAGGTCAACGTGCTGGCACCGTCGGTGCTGGCACTGGTAGGTATTCTGTTGTTGATGTTCTCGACGTTCATAGTGAAATTCAGTCAGCAAGGCATCGGCGGGATGTAACCCGGCGGCTGCCTGCTCAGAGGGTCCGATGGCCTATCACCTCACGATTGTGTTCGGCGCCGATGCCGGGACCGTGTACGCGGTCGAAGACGGTCAGCGTTGCGCCGTTGGCCGGAGCGAAGACTCGAACATCCGGCTGGATGACGAGGCGGTCGCGTGGGAGCACGCGGTGCTGCTCGTCGAAGACAACCGGCTCTACTGCGAGAACCTCTCGGCTCTGGGCACCAAGGTCAACGGCCGTCCGCTGACCGACCGCACGCGGATCGTGCCGGGCGACCGGGTCGAGCTGGCGCCCAACGCCGTGCTGACCGTGGGCTCGGACCAGTCCTCGTCCTCGGGCGGCGGGAGCCTTATCACGGTGCTCGCGCTGATCGCGGTGGTCGTGATCGGGGCTGGCGTGGCGGCCACGCTCGTTTGGAACGTGATGCTCAAGGAGAAGTTCGCGCCCGACCCCGCGGCGGCCGAGCAGGCGGCGGATTGGGGCGGCACGTACTTCCGGCTCGAGCGCAAGATCGCCGATTGGACCGAAGACAAGCGGGTGCCGCCGGAGCTGGGGGCGGCGTTCGAGTCCGCCTGGCGGTACGAATCGCTCGGCGAGCAATCGACCGCCCACAAGGCCTATGGCCAGCTCGTCAAGGACATGATGATCCTCCAGGACCCGGTTGCGAAGGACAAGAGTTTCGCGGCTTCGGCCAGCGGCAATGGCCGGGAACTCGGTGTTTACCTCGGGACGATCAAATCAGAGGACCCCGAGACCATGCCATGGGCGGGCGATGCCTCGCACGCTTCGGCGCTGGTGTGGTTTGTGCGCACGCGGCACCGGATGACCACGCCCCAGAAAGACACCTCCAAGGCCTTCGGCAGTCTGTAACCGCCCGCGTCCTGCTTTCTCCGGCGACCTTGAGGGCTTACGCTTCACGAACACGACACGGAGCGCTACGCCCGTGAGAGGAATCAGACAGGCATGAAGACCCGCATCGGAAAGTTCCAGCTCGGCGAAGCCATCGGCTCGACGCCCAACGCCCGCGTGTACAGCGCTCTGGAGGAGATCGGCCAAGGGCTCACGCGTGATGCCGTCATCAAGGTGCTCCGAATCGTGGGCGAGAGCTCGGCCGAACGCGACGAGATCCGCAAAGAGGCAGAGATTCTCGTCAAGCTCGGCACGAGCCCCAATGTCGTGCAGATGCTCGACTTTGGCATCGATGACGAAGTCGGCCCGTGGCTTGCGATGGAGCGTCTGGGCGAGAGCCTCAAGACCCGCATCACCGCTGGTCCAGCCGACCCCACGTTCGTGCGTCGGGTCGCCGCCGATGCGTTGCACGGGCTGTCTGCAATCCACAACAACAACCCTTCGGTGCTGCACCGCGATGTCAAACCCGCGCACCTGCTGTGCACCCCTTCGGGTTCCTGGAAGCTCATCGACTTCGGTCTCGCCTCCGCACGCGATGAAGCCAGCACGCTCAATCTGCTCACCGTGCAGTACGCGGCGCCCGAACTGCTCGACCGCCAACTCGGCGCGGCGTCGCCCTCAACCGATCTGTACTCGCTGGGCATGACGCTGTACCACCTGGCGCTGGGCGAAGATAAGTACCGCCCGGAGTTCCCGTCGATCTACTTTGATGATCTGGCCAAGTGGGACGATTCGAGCCCCGACCGCTGGCCCAAGTGGATGTTCTGGCACTGCTCGATGGAGCAGACCGCCAAGCCGCTCACCGCGCTGCTGCCCGGCTTCCCGCAGGATCTGTCTGACGCGATTGCTTGGATGATGACCAAGCAGCTCGACCAGCGCGCGGGCACAGCGGAAGAAGTCCTCGGTTCGCTCACAGGTGGCGGCGGTGGGGCGGGCGCACCGAGCAAGAAGAGCGCTTCGCCCTCGGTCGTCAAGCCTGCGGCTGCGGCGCCGGCGAACGCGTGGAACACGAACACCGGCTCCAACATGAGCGCGCACCCCGACGAGGCCGAGGCCAAGAAATCGGGCGTGTCGCCGCTGATTCTCGCGTTGGTCGCGGTCGTGCTGCTGGTCTCGGTCGGGGCCCTCGGGTTCATCATGCTTACCGGCGGCGGGGGCGGCTCGTACGAGATCCGCGTGCCCAATGGCCAGCAGGGCAATACCGGGCTCGTGAGCGTCGAAGGCCGGGTGGTCAACCTGCCGCAGGGGTGGTCCGCTGAGATGCGCACCGCCACGGGCGACCCGGTGAAGCTCAACATCGATCCGAGCACCGGCGGATTCGTCGAAGACATGGTGGTCCCCAAGGTTGGTGAGCTCGAGGTGCAGCTCGCGCTGATCAATACCGCGGGCAAGGTGGCCGCTGAGAAGCGCTTCCAGATCGAGCGTCTGCCGCCGGTCAATGTTGATCTCACGTTCCAGACCGTGCCCCCGGTGCCCGATGCGCGCATCCGTGTGACCAGTCCCACCTCCGGTGAGGAGTTCGGCATCGGCACGACCGACGGCAACGGGCGGTTCAACGTGCTGGTCGCGTACGGCCCGGTGAAGGTCGAGGTTGACCACGAGCGCTACGAGAAATTTGTCGAGACGGGCGACTCGGGCTCGAACCCAACGAACGTGCTCGAAATCCCGCTCAGGGCCTCGTCGGTAGAGGCACGGTTCAAGATTTCTCCGCCTAACGCAGACGTCGTGGTCATCCTGGCGGATTCCGCCGAGCGTGTGCAGGTCCGCATCGACAGCGCGGGCAACGCCGTCCAATTGCTGCCGCTGGGCACGCACATCGTGCTGATCAGCGCGCCCGGCTTTGTCGAAGAGGAGCACCAGTTCGAGATCACCCGTCGAACGCTCAACCGCTTCCAGGAGCAGTTGCTCCGTGTGGGTCAGGTGGAGAACACGGACGCGACGCAGGCCAAGGACTTCCGCCAGCTCAGCGAGGCGCAGTTGCTGATCCTGCCGTTGTCCGAGCTGCGTGATGTGATCGAGGCGTACGCGGGCCTCGCGGGCCTGCGCATCGAGGAAGTGCCCGAACTGAACAGCGTGCGCATCGGCGGCGTGCTGCTCAACGACCAGGAACGCCAGCGGCTCGTCCAGCGGGTGCAGAAGGCCGGCCGACGCGTGCAGGTCGAGGCCTCGTCCAACCCCAGCGCGATCGGTCGCGATCTCCGCAGGTGGATGATCGACCAGGGTGATACCGCTTCGTCCGTGCGGGCGCTGCCAGACCGGCTGTTCGTGCGGTTCGATGCAGCCAGTCCGCTCAAGCGTGAAGACGTGGAGCGCGAGGCCCGGCGGTACGTCTACGAGTCAGCGTTGGTTGAACTCGGACCCTGAGAGTCGTCGCAGGTGAGATCAAGCCACTCGCGGAGATCCGCGGCCTGCTCGGTCTCGCCGTCGAGCTCAAGGTCCGCGAGCATCGACCACGCGATGTCCCACCTGCCGCACTCTGCGTGGCAACGCGCGAGTCGGTCACGGCTGAAAGGGCGAGGCTCGATCGCAAGGACACGTTCCAGCCACCCTATTGCGTCTGAGTAGGCGTCCAAAATGTAGTATAAGCGTCCGAGTTGCTCCATCGCCTCTACATCCCTGGAATCCAGGTCGAGCGCGCGAAGGTAACACGCCTCGGCCAGATCGAAGGAATCACATAGAGCGTTGCCTCGCACCTTTGCCACATCTCCAAGCAACACCCAAGTTTCTGAGTCGACCGCTAACTCTTGGGCGCGATCGCGCAGCGCGTACAGCTGCTCCATCGTCAGCTGTGGCAGATCCACATCGCACATGGAAACCAGCTCGTCGAAGAATTCGTCAGCAAGGTCAGACACGCGGAACTTGATCGGCGGCAGCCGGGCTCCTAGTAGTTGCCTGCGCTGGCCTTCTGGAACGTCAGCGGCTTGAGCCAGATGGGCTTCATCTTGAGGTAGTCGCGTAGCGGGTCGCCCCAGATCTCGTAGCCAACCAACTCTTCATCGGTCACCGCGCCCATCAGGTCGCGCACAGCCTGGGCCTCGACGAACGGGTCAGAGCCGATGGCTGCGGGGAACCCGCTGAACGTCCACGGGCCGCGCATCATGTGGACCGCGTGCTGAAACTTGATGTCGGCGGGGTTGTCCGACAGCCCGAACGCATCGGTGTTGAACATCTTGATCGTTCGGCTCTCTTGGCCGTAGACGAGCTTGGATGCGGGGTAGAACCCGTTGCCGTGGTCGGAGAGGTCGGCCAGAGCGCCCGAGAGGTCGTCTTCGAGGTGTTCATCAGTCCACGTCGGAACGTCCGGCGGTGAATTGAGCAGGTCGAGCTGGCCCGCCAGATAGCTGATGTCGACGGGCGACATCGCGTAGAGGATCGCCCTGCGGTGGGCCTCCATGTACGCGGCCTGGTTGTTGGCGTGGACCTTCATGGTGCGCGTGGTCGCGGCGATGAACGTGATCATCAGCACGAACATGAGCAGCGTTTCGACCACGACCGCGCCGCGGTCGTCGTTACGCAGATGTCGCAAGAGGCGGAGCATGGCTTGGCTCGCTTTCAAATGAGAGCGGGGAGAAATCGTCTTTGGGGCCGAGGG
>CAYGSG010000049.1:0-20890 GCA_964352615.1 uncultured Phycisphaeraceae bacterium | reverse complement strand
ACCCACCCGCGCCGCCGTTGGGCACCTGGCCCGCGCTCGGCGCTCCGGCGCCACCGACGGCGCCGGATCCTCCCGGAGAAATTCCCGGAGAACCCGCATCGCCAGCAAAGCCCGTGCTGCCAGAGGTCCCGAACCAGCCGGTTTGACCCGCGACCGCGCCCTGTGTTCCACTGCTTCCGTTGGAGCCGGGAATCGCGGAGAACCCGCCAGAGCCCGGAGCCCCGCCGTTGCCCGACGAGCCCCCGTTCCCACCAATGCCGCCAGGGCCGCGTATGCCTCCAAGACCACCATTGCCACCCGCCCCGCCGCTGCCGCCGCCTGCGCCGGGAGTCGTGTCGATGGCGCTCGCAGAGATCGAGGAGGTCTCGTCGACAACAAGGTTGCCTGCGATCCACAGCGACGCGGGCAGGTTGCCGACGAACTGGATCACATCGTTCGTGAGCGTGACATCACCATCCACGACCCAGCGGTTCCCGATGCCGCCTAGGAAGCCCCGGAACAGGATGGGCGAGCCCGACAGGGTGCTCGTAGGCTGGCCATTGAGCGTGACCGTTTCTGTCGTCGTGTTGAAGACGTAGACATCCTGAGCGGTCGCAACACCGGCGAACGCAAGCAGCGCAGCAGCACAAACACGGTAAGGCATGTTTCGGTTCCTGGGTGAACGGACAGACAGCAATGACGAGCAAGCGCCGATGCATGGCCCACCTCGCCTCACGCGGGCATGGGGTGCGCCCTGCAGCGTTCGCAGGTGACGATGCTACCGAGTTCGCTGGTTCGTTACAAGAGTCTGGAACGGCCAACGCATAAGAACGGGGTCCATGTGCTGGGTCCTAGAACCTGCCTTGGGCAGCGATGAATCGGCTAGATGCACGGCCCGACGAGGCCGAGCAGTGCGAGAAAGTCGCCGAAGCTGACTTGCCCGTCGGGGTTGAGCAAGCCGAGGTCGTCGGCGGTGTCGCTGTCGTTGAACCTCACGGCCTGGAATCTTGATGGCTCGATCCGTGTGGCATCGACAACCAGTGGATCGTCCGGGTCGGTTGAGCGCAGAGGGACTTGAAGGCCTCGCATATCCAGCCCGAAGTCAGGAGTGCCGTAGATACCTGGGTAGACGACGATCTCGTCGCCGTTGACGGCGGCATTGAGCGCGGCCTGGATAGCCGTGAAGTCCGCCGTCGGCAGATCGGCTCGATCGTCATCGACGGTGATGATGTCGGCCGCGGCCGGTCCAGCGATGCTCAGCATCGCACACGCACAAAGACTCATGAATCGCATGGCGGTCCCTCCGGGTGAGGGTCCCACATTACTGGCTAAGGGCGCGCGGCCGCAAGGAATTCCAGCGAAAAAGGCCTCGTTAGGCGTTGATCACGCGCCCCTCGCTCGCCAAGGCCGCCTCGTGCACGCTCTCGTGCATCGTCGGGTGCGCGTGGACGGTCGCGATGATTTCTTCGGTCGTCGCTTCCAGACGGCGTGCGAGGCTCAGCTCCGCGATGAGCTCGGTCGCCTGGTCGCCCATGATGTGCGCGCCGAGGATCTCGCCCCGCGGCAGGCCGCGGATGATCTTGCAGAAGCCCTCAGTGTGCTGGGTGGCGATGGCCTTGCCCAGCGCGGTGAAGGGGAACTTGCCGACCTCGTAGTCGGTGCCCTTCTTGAGGCCCTTCTCCTTGAGCGCTCGCTCGGTGAACCCGACGCTCGCCACCTGCGGGTGGCAGTACGTGCAGCCCGGGATGACCGAGTAGTCCATCGGGATCGGCTCGTGCTTCTCTTTGCCGTCGCGCCATGCGATGCGCTCGACGCACAGCACCCCCTCCTCGCTCGCCACGTGCGCGAGCCACGGCGGGCCGATGACATCGCCGATCGCATAAACACCAGGCAGGTTCGTCTTGTAATCGATCGCCTCGTTGACCGTCACGCCCGGCTTGAAGTCCGTGACGACGTGGTCCTTCTCGATCTTCAGGCCGAGCGACGCATCGCACAGGCCGTCGGTTCGGCCCTTCACACCGATCGCCAAGAGCACGCGGTCGCCCTCGAGAACTTCAGTCTTGGATTCATCGGCCTTTCCATCTTTGAACGGGGCGATGGTGACCTTCACGCCCTTGCCGCTCGTGTCGACCTTGGTTGTGACGAACCCGGTCTTGAAGTTCATGCCCGCCTTCTTGAAGTGCTTGAGCATGGCGGTCGAGACTTCTTCATCTTCGACGGGCAGGATGCGGTCCAGCATCTCGACGACGGTGACATCCGTGCCGAACGAGTGGTAGAAGTAGCCGAACTCCATACCGATCGCGCCCGAGCCGACGACGATCAGCTTGCCCGGCTTCTCCTTGTTGTACATCGCCTCGCGCGCGCCCCAGATCTTGTCGGAAGAGCCGAACTTGGCAAAGGGCAGGTCCCGCGCCACCGAGCCCGTCGCGATGATGACGTTGGTCGCGGTCACCGTCTCGCGGGCCTTGGCCGCGGGCTTGGCAGGCGCATCGGTGCGCTCTTCCTGCACCTCGCAGTCGTAGACCTCGACGCTGCACGGCTTGCCGTTCTTGGCGGCCGCGGTGATCTTGCCCGAGCCCACGATGTGCTCGATCTTGTTCTTCTTCATCAGGTAGCCGATGCCCGCGTTGAGCTTGCCCGCGACATCGCGGCTTCGGCCGATGACCTTCGACCAGTCGAAACCGACCTCGCCCTTGATCTGGAGCCCCCAGTCGTCCTGGTGGGCGAGCTTGTCCATCAGCTCGGCATTGGAGAGCAGGGCCTTCGAGGGGATGCACCCCCAGTTGAGGCAGACGCCGCCGAGCTTGGCACGCTCGATGATGCCGACCTTGTACCCGAGCTGGGCAGCACGGATGGCCCCCACGTAGCCGCCGGGGCCGGAACCGATCACGAGAACGTCGAAGTGCTTGGCCATCAGCCGGGGCTCCTGTGCCGGGCCTTGAGTGCGGCCCGAATTTGGCTGGTCATCCTTCCAGAATGGGCATGGTAGGGGGTGGTTGGCCCCCCCGGATGCCAGCGGGAGAGCCGATCACCGCCTGCTCGCGGGTGGTAGCGCGGGGAGAGGGCGGGTGTTGAGGCGAGAAGCGACCAAGGGTTTTCGCTTGGCATGGCTCCGCGGCACGATTTGCAGAAAAACCGTGAAAACTTGGCAGAGTCAGCCAAGATGGTCGCACCTACTTATAAGCCCGTTCATTTTTTGCAGCATGGCGCTGTAATGGAAACCCGGAACGAGCGGAAGGAGACACGATGATGTGCAGATTCGTTTCATTCCCCACTACTGCGAGCGTGGTTGCCCTCTGCGCCAGTCTCGCATCGGCTCAGTTCGCGGGCTTTGGGCCGCGGACTGACATTGCGGCCCCGACCTCCGGGACATCATGGAGCGGCTCACCCGGTGCTTTGGCAGCCGGGGATCTGAATGGCGACGGGCACATTGATGTTGTTGTGCGAGGCGGCAATCGGATCGGCGTGTTCATGAATGATGGTCAAGGCGGATTGCTCGCGCCGGTGCTGTATGACAAGGGGCTTTCGAGTTCGGATCGTGGCATTCGCGTTGTCGATCTAAACGGAGATACATTTCCTGATATTGTGATCAGTCGGTCGTTTAACGATTCCTGGGTTTCGGTGTGGCTGAACAACGGCGACGGAACCTTTGCCGCTCGTGCCGACTATGCCGCGCCTTCGGGATTTGGTTCGTGTCGAATGTTAGATGTCGGCGACATTACCGGCGACGGCTTCCCAGATGTGGTCGTTGGTGACGAAAACACAGGACGAGTGCTCATCTACGAGAATGACGGGGCGGGCATCTTCTCGCTGATTGAGGCCATCTCTCCGTCCCAGGCGACTCAGATTTGGTCGATTGCTGCAGGGGATATCGACGGCAACGGGACTACTGATTTGGTACTTGCATGCATGATCAACAACACTTTAGCGACACAGCGTCTTTTCCGCTACCGTAACGATGGTTTGGGAAATCTGACGCCTGATGCGAATCTGCTAGTGTTACCAGCAAACTTGACAACTCGGGAGATGACGCTTGCTGATCTGGACTTGAACGGAACAAGCGATCTGGTCTTTGGGCCGTCTACCCTTTATGTTATGCTGAACAATGGCGGCGGTGGTTTTTCACCGTTTGCTTCCTATCAGACTAATAGTCCCAATATAACCCAGATTTCCATTGCTGACTTGAATGGCGACGGATACCCTGATGTTGCAGTAGGCAATGAATCGGCCACTGCTTCAACATCGGTGCTGATCAACAACAGCACCGGTGGGTTCGAGCCTCCAATATTTTTCGGCAATGCGGGCTCGGGAAGTCCTTCTTCGCCGGGCGTAGTTCTTGCGGACCTCGATGGCAACTCGACACCCGATCTGATCTCCATTTCGTCTATCTTTCCCGCATCAACCTTCCTCAACACCCGCCTGAACCTGACCGACCCCTTCGCACCCGGTGCGTTCGATCTTGTCTCGGTACCCAACAACTCCTCTGGTCTGCCCCTGCCCGAGGTGCTGCAGTCCTGGCCCGGTGGCGGCGGTGCGGCCCCGCTCAGTTGGACTCGGGCCGATGGCTTCGTCAACACCTACACGCTCACGATCGCTCTCGATCCCGGCTTCAACATGGTCGTTCTGGAACAGACCGCAATCACAGCCACTTCGTTCAACCTGCCCATCGGCCTGCTGCAAAACAACACCCGCTACTACTGGCAGGTCGAAGCCCAGAACATTGCCGGGACGACGCTCTCCAGCAACGGGCCTTGGTCGTTCTCCACCCGTTGTCTCGGCGACATTGCCGACGACTTCGGCACACCGGGCAACGACGGCATGATCAGCTTCGGTGATTTCCTCGCCCTGCTTGGGCTCATCGGGCCGTGCCCGTAAGCAGCGTTCGAGACCCGCGGTCCAAGTCCATCAAGACCGCCAACACCCCGGGGGGCCGGTGTTGGTGGTCTTGCGGCTGCGAAAGCTCTTGCTCCAACGCCGAACGCGAGTACACTCAGAACGGGGCTGCGGGCGATCGGTGGCCTCGGTTCGCGCTCTTGATGGTCTGCCCTAGGGAGGTGTGTTATCGGAACCCAAGTCTGCAAGCTCGCCGTGACGCTCGCTGTGGCGATGGCGTCGTCGGCGTTCGCTCAGATCGTCATCGTCCCCGGCTGGGGGGCACCGATCTTCGAGGACACCTTCGATGGCGGCACCATCAACCAAGGCGTTTGGCAGGTGGCCAACTGGCCCGGCAACAACAACAACGAAGCGCAGTACTACCACCCGAATCAGGTGTCCGTGTGGGGCGGCGGGCTCCACCTTCGCGCTGACCGTGACCCCAACTGGACGTTCGGCCGTGAGTACAACTCGGGACTGGTCCGCACGTGGCAAGAGTGGGGCTACGGCCGCGTTGAAGTGCGAGCGAAGCTGCCGAATGGTCAGGGCTTCTGGCCGGCGATCTGGCTGCTGCCTCGGACGGCGAGCTGGCCAGCGGGCGGCGAGATCGACATCATGGAGGCGCGCGGCGACCTTCCGTGGCGCATCAGCAGCGCGGTGCACTGGGGCTGGGATATCGCCTCGCATCAGTACGTCTCGCAGGCATACGAGAGCGGCGCGAACTTCCAAGCGGGGTACCACGTCTACGCCGTCGAGTGGGACATCGGCACGGTCGGGTTCTTCGTCGATGGCGTCGAGCACATGCGCGTATACGAGCCCGCGGTCGGCATTCCCGGAACGCCCAAGAGCATCGTGCTGAACCTCGCCGTCGGCGGGGACTATTCCGGCTACCCCGACGCCACGACCCCGTTCCCCGCCGCGTTCGACATCGATTATGTCCGTGTCTGGCAGCGCCCCGGATGGGTTGAGCCGCCGACGTCACTCATCCGCGATTCTGGGTTTGAGGATGGCGACGGCGCGATGGCCGAGTGGCCACGGTTTGGCAACGTCATCGACAACGTCATCTCGGATTGGGGCACGCCTCGTGACGGCGCACGTTCTCTCAAAATGTACGGCCAGTTCAACGGCCAAGAAAATTACTCAGGTGCGATTCAGAATGTCGCGATCAGCGGCGGCGAGCAACTGACCGCCGGAGCGTACGCGCTTACGCGTTCGGAAGACTCCATCGCTGGCACCGGCAACAGAGCGCTCCTGAAGCTTGAGTTCTACAGCCAGGCCGGGGCTGCGTACGGCTCGCCGTTCTTCCTCGGGGAGAACGCGGTCGTTATCGCCGACGGAAGCTCACCCGAAGACACCTGGTCGTACGCAGAGCTCACCGCCATCGCGCCTGCGAGCGCGGTCGAGGCGCGTGTGGCGATCCTGTTTCAGCAGCCAGCATCGAACCCGGGCGGAGCGGTCTTCGTCGACAGCGTCACGCTGCTGCAAGCCTGCGCGGGCGATATCGCCGATGACTTCGGAACGATTGGCCCAGACGGCATGGTCAGCTTCGGGGACTTTCTCGCGCTGCTCGGCTTCCTCGGTCCGTGCCCCGGCATGGCCCCCGCCTGCACGGGCGACATCGCCGATGACTTCGGAACGACTGGCCCAGACGGCATGATCAGCTTCGGCGACTTCCTCGCGCTGCTCGGCCTCGTCGGGCCGTGCCCGTAAGCCAGCAGACCAGCCACTACCGGTAACACCCCCGGTTCCCGGACGTTTCACGGCTGTTTGCCGCCACCAACTGCCCGCAATCAGCCGCATCCAGCGGTGCTGTGGGCCGTATCTTCGCTATAAACAAAGGTCTGCTGCAACGAGAGAGCACCGGGTGATCGTTGCCGAAAGCCGGCCTTACCCATCGAGGACGACCATGCGCCACAGGATCAGATTTGGGAATCTCGCAGCTTCGGCGGGCCTGCTGGCCGTTGCGAGCAGTTGCTTTGGTCAGGCCGACCCGTTCGCCGCGCCACCTGCGTATTACGCCGGCGTCAGCGGCAGCGGCGCCGCCCTCAAGGCCACGCTGCTGAGCGCGATCAGCTCGGGACACACGCAGCGCGCCTACGGCGACTTCCGCTTCTCCGCGCCCATCCATGATGCCGACCCGAACACTCCCGGCAACATCATCCTCGTCTACAACCTCGCCAGCGTTTCCGGCAGTTGGAACTCGGGCGTCACCTGGAACCGCGAGCACGTCTGGCCGCAATCGCTCCAGCCCGGCAGCGCGAGCAACTCCTCCACCGGCAACCTGGGCGACCCCCACGCGCTGCGGCCATCCAATCCCGCCATCAACACATCCCGCGGCAACAAGCCCTTCGGCTTCGCCTCCTCCACAGGTTCACACGGCTCGCAGGGCAGCTTCTACTTCCCGGGCGACACCGATAAGGGCGACATCGCTCGCTCGCTGTTCTACTCCGCTACGCGGTACTCGAGCAGCGGGATCACCCTTGTCAACGGCGCGCCCGGCTCCAACCAGATGGGCGGGCTCGCCGACCTTGTCGCGTGGCACTACCTCGACATCCCCGATGAATTCGAGCGCCGCCGCAACCACGCGATCTTTAGCGATGTGCTCAACCCTACCTACCACACCGACAACCGCAACGCCTACATCGACCTGCCCGGCGCGGTGTGGTCCGTGTATGTCGATCAGTTCAACGACACCCGCCTGTTCGTCGGCGCTTCACCCGCAGCCGACGGCTCGTCGACGATGACCATCGATCTGGGCGCCTCGCTCATCGGATTTGTGCATCCGGCTACGAGCGTCACGATCCACCGCGACGGGCTCGACGGCACGTACTACGCCGTGCTTCCTGACGCGGGTGTTCTCACGACCGCTCCGCTCACCAACAACTTCACCGGCGCGTTCCCCATCGGCCCCGCCCCTGCTCAGACCTTCGATGTCGGCTTTGTGCCGATCGAGTACTTCACCCCAGGTAGCAAGGCTGCGCAGATCACGATCGACAACCTCGATTACTCGCTCTTTGGCGGCACAGGCCGTGGCGGCAACGATGCGAATGACACTATCGAGCTCCTTCTCGACGTGCTCAGCCCCGGCACCGCCTCGTTCGACGGAATGGCCACCATCACCTCCGAGTCCCTCGATCTCGGCGTTATCGCGCCGGGCGCTGGTGTTGCGTTGCCCGCAGCCATCAACGTGCTTGAAGCAGCGTCCGGCCCTACTGCTGGGCAGGTGTTCGAAGTCATTAGCTCATCGGGTGACACCGCCGAGATCGCCCTCGACCTGACCAGCACGCTCATTCAAGCTGGCGGAATGCTTCCGCTCACCGCAACGCTTACCGGCTCGGGCAGCTTCAGCGCGACGTACATCATCGGCGTGCAGGATGAGCCCTCGGTGCTCGGCGCCGCTGCAAGGCCCCCGCTCACGCTCACCATCGATGCTGCCATCGGTGCGCTGTGCCTCGGTGACATCGCCGACGACTTCGGCACGCCAGGCGGCGACGGCATGGTCAGCTTCGGTGACTTCCTCGCCCTGCTCGGGCTCATCGGTCCATGCCCCGGCGGCTCGCCCGGCTGCACGGGTGACATCGCCGACGACTTCGGCACGCTCAACGGCGGCGACGCCATGGTCAGCTTCGGCGACTTCCTCGCCTTGCTCGGCCTCATTGGCCCCTGCCCGTAACACGTTGCGCACACGAACAGTTCCGTGGAAGACCAACACCCCGCGCTTGCGGGGTGCTGGCTTGGGTACAGATGAAGTCTCGTTGTGTCGTGGCGGTGCCGTGGTTGTATGGTGTTAACGACGGCGGCGGGCCGCAGCCAAACCAGCGAACCCGAGCAGGCCAGCGGCAGCGGGAGCGGGAACAGCGCCGGGCGAGCCGAACAGCGTGCGCGGATCGGTGGGGTCGTTGGCGATGCCGACCGATTCGAACACCCAAGGCATCGCGAGCGTGCTCTCGACCGCATCCATCGGCGTCCGGAGAGCGACACTTGCAGCAACCGCCGCGTAGTCGCTGGTGCCGCGCATGCTGGCGGTGGTGCCGTCGTATGAAGCGGAAGTAAGCAGGCTTGCTCCGCCGGTGTTGCCATCGAAAATCGCAACAGCATCACCGCCGCCGCCAAGGCCCGAACCGTCGGTGACCGTGCCGACCTGCACGCTCGAACCGACGCCCCAGAACGCAGCGAACGTGGCTATCGCGTCGCCAGCGGTTGCGAAATCGTCTTCCCAACTGACCAGGAACACAACACTCTCGCCCGCTGCCAGGGTCAACGCATCGAGCGCATCGTTCACGGTCGGGTCGAACGAGTTGTCGTCGTAGAACAGCCCGCTGGTGCTCACCGAAGTGGCGCCCGTGTTGGTGAGTTCGAACCAGTCGCTGGTCCCATTTCCGTCAGGCTGTCCATTGAAAATTTCCGTCACACGGAGATCGGTGATGTCCGCCGAGGCGACACAGGCCAGGCCCGCGACCGCCACAATCATGAAACTACCACGCATTCCTTCTCTCCTTGGCTGATGCCTTGGGTGCTGTCGATTGGTCCACAAACCAATCGCCGGAAGTCTCTCTCCCGGAACAAGTTGGGCAAGCCTAAACATCCCGTCGATGAGTATGTGTTAAGGATGTATGAACCCGGCGCTAAGAGACTGCAAAGTGGCTCTTTTGAGCCCGCCAACGCCAATTGGGTCTATCGATTCATACTAATCTTCGCGCATGCCAAACCAAAGCCGCCGAGCGTTCACGCTCATCGAGTTGCTCGTGGTCATCGCCATCATTGCTCTGCTCATCGGCATCCTGCTTCCCGCACTCGGCGCAGCAAGAGATGCCGCGAGACAATCGGTTTGTTCCTCAAATCAACGCCAGATGGGTATTGGGTTCACATCCTTCAGCGTTGACAACAAAGGCGATTACTCGAGCGGTGCGTGGGACAACCGAGACTCCGGACCGGACGCCATCATTCCCAACGGTCTTCAAGCGATGGACGAGGGCGGCTGGGTCGCGGACCTGACACTCCGTGACACCATCATGGGCGAGCTGCTGTGCCCGTCGAATGAGGCTCGGTTCAGCCAAAACCTGCAACACAGCGGCGACGGCGGCGCGGGCCGCATCGATGACGGAACGGTGTTTAAGACGTTCACGCTTGAAGAACGCAACCAGCTCATCAAGAAGGGTTTCAACACCAACTACACCGCGAGTTGGTACCTGGCCCACACCGAGGTCACCCCGCGTAACGCACGATCAACGGGGCAGCTCACGGGCGTGCTCGGGCCGCTCAACGACCGTTACATGACCCACGTCTCTCCATCCGTCGTGCCGCTACTGGCCGATGGCCGGAGCGACAACGACGAAGGCACTGCGAACATCGTGGTGTACCAGGGCGAGATCAGCCAGACCGCCAAGGAGCTCGTGGACTCGCCCATGCGAGTTCAGGGCGGCCCGTCCGCGGGCACGTTTGCCGTGCAAAAATATGATGACTTCGGATTCAGCCACGGCCAAAGCAAGCTCATCGAATTCGATGGCAGCAAGGGCACCGGCTCCGTGTCGGTCTTCTTGTTTGCCGACGGGCACGTCGCGCCCATCAAGGACCAGAATGGCGACCGCCGCTTTGATGGCAAGTTCGCCGACGGAAAGTTCATCTACGACGACTTCACCCGCAGCCAGGTCTTCGGAGGCCAGCTCACCACAGGCAAGTTCCACGGCGGCGAGTGAGCCGCAATTCACACAGCAGCACCCGCGTTCCGATTCACCCGAGAGAACAGAGAGAGCCACATGATCCCCATGATCCCTATGAACATGCGTACCGCTATCGCTGCCACGCTCGCGCTTTGCGCAGGTACTGCTCAAGCCCAGGTCGTTATCAACGAGGTTTGGGAGAACCCAAAGGGCGACGGTGATATTTTCGACACCGCGCTTGAATACATCGAGTTCTACGGCGTGCCCGGCACGGATCTCACAGGCTTTGCGGTCGGCCTGTTCAAAGGCGGCGCCGACTTCAATGGCGACGGCATTGCCGAGGCCCCGCCTGAGATCGACGAGGCGTTCAGTCTCGACGGAATCGTCATCCCTGCGAGCGGTTTTGTCGTGGTGTTCAACGACACCGCAGGCTTCTCAGACATCCCGTTCTTTATGCCAGCCGATTCCTTCGGTACCGGGTTCGAAGCCGCCCACATTCCCTCCTCCGATACCCCCGGCAAGCTCGCCAACGGCCAAAGCTCCTCGTACGTCCTCGTGCGAGGCCGGGCCAACCACTCCATCGCCAACGGCGCCAGTGTCTACGGCCCGGGATACGCCTTCCGCAAGGACATCAATCCTGACGTCAACTTTGACGGCAAGACCGACTTTGGGAACGAAGGCGGCGCCGCCCAGCAGGTCGATCCATTCCAGATGATCGACGACATTGCTTGGTCCAACGCGGGCGGCAAAGAATACGTCCGCGACAGCCAGCAAGAGATCTCCGACACGCCCGACTTCAATCCGGACGGTGCAAGCCGGGTCAACTACTTCGGTACCAACCCCATGCTCGGGCTCCGAATCAACAGCGACAACATGACCGTGCCGACACGCATGGCCGACGAAGAGTGGGTCTACGGCGAGCACGGACCCGCGGACGGTGCCCTCACCTACTGGATCGAACGCGAAGAAGAGACCTCCCCCGGTGTGTTCGAACTCGTCACCGTCTACGGCGCCCCCACCGATCCCAACGGCGACGGCTTCCAAGACATCGATATCACAGGCTTCGCCATGACCCCCGGCGACTTCAACGACGGCTCAACCGCTGGTATCACCCAGTTCCGCTTTGTGCGCGGCGACTTCAACTTCGACCAAACCGTCGATGCCGCCGACCGTGCGCGCATCATGGCGGATCTTGGCCAAGACCTCGACCGCACGACCCCATGCCTTGATGACATGGGCATGCCCAACGGCTTCACCTGCTACTTCTACGAGGGCCGAATGGCCAACGGCCTCATGGCCATGATGAACATGGACACCGCCGACGGCACGGGCGGCACCAACGCCAGCTTCGTCACGCAAAGCGATCTCGACACCTGGGACGCTGAATTCGGCCTGCCATGCATCGGCGATATTGCCGATGACTTCGGCACGCTTAATAGCGGCGACGCCATGGTCAGCTTCGGGGACTTCCTCGCGCTGCTCGGACTCATCGGTCCATGCCCCGGCGGCTCGCCCGGCTGCACGGGTGATATCGCTGACGACTTCGGCACGCTCAACGGCGGCGACGCCATGATCAGCTTCGGCGACTTCCTCGCCCTGCTCGGGCTCATTGGCCCCTGCCCGTAACACCGCTCGAAACATCCTGATTTGCACCCAGCACCCCCGGCCGTCCGGGGGTGCTGCTTTGCGCACAAGGCCTGCCATGTGCGCCCGTCATCGCCGCGTTGCATCAGGCTGGCAGCAATCGGCCATTGCCAGAACATCGACGAAGTTCCGCAAGCGCCGCAACAACACGGTGGCTTGTAGACATCTGTTCGCGTGACCGGTCACGAGCCCATACCAACCCGACCCAACCAACTTGGTGCCTAGCACCACCGGGTCCAACCCAAAGGAACGAATGATGAAAGCCTCCACCTGCGCCATCGCTGCGCTCACGCTCCTCGCTTCGGCCCAGTCCGCGTCCGCCCAGTCGCTCACATGGAGTGTCGCCGGCATCGACGCAGCCGCCATCACCCCGACCGTCAACAACTTCCGTGATCTTGTCAGCCTCGGCGGGGGCGTCAACGCTCCCGGCTCAGGCCCGTTCGCTACTGGAAGAAGGCAGATCAACTGGGATGCGGCCGGCCTCGACAGCTTCGAGTCTCCCGGTTTCATGCCCGGCGACTTCTTCAACAACAACAGCCCTCGCGGCGCCCACTTCACCACGCCCGGTGATGGCCTGGTCGTTAGCAAGCGTCAGCCCGCCGATGCCAGCGAACTCCGTTTCGGCGACATCAACCCAAGCTTCGCCGACGACTTTATCGTCTTCTCCGAGACCCGCCTCTTTGGCTCCAAGGATGCGACCTACATCGACACCACGTTCTTCGTTCCGAGCGATCCATCGCAGCAAGCCACCGTCAATGGCTTCGGCGCGGTATTCTCCGATGTCGACGCAGCCAACATCTCATCGTTGAAATTCTACGATCTCGACGATGTGCTTCTGCACGAGCAGTTCGTGCTGACCGCCGACGGCGGGCTCTCGTTCGCCGCTGCCTTCTGGGACGATGGCTCCCGCATCGCACGCGTTCGCATGACGCTGGGCGATACTTCGCTGGCAAGTTACGCGGGCATGGGTGACGTCGTGGTGCTCGACGACCTTATCTATGGTGAGCCTCAGGCCGTCCCCGCGCCTGCATCGCTCGCGCTGCTCGCAACCGCTGGCCTCACCGCTCGCCGGCGCCGCAGGAGCTAACGCCTGAGATAGCGGAGAGAGAGTGTCGGTGACCCGCGTACGTACCGAGCGGGAATCCAATCCAGTGCCGCCCGTGTGATCCACGCGGGCGGCGTTTGTGCGCACAGGGCCTCGCCCGAACAACTACTCCTCTTTTGCCCACGACGCAAAGCTCCTCCGCTTGCAAACCGATCGCAATCTGTTCGCACTCTTTTCGCATCGACTTAGCCATTTATTTACGATCCAAACTTTCCCCGTTGATCGGATCAGGGCTGCGCGGTATGTCTAAGAGGAACCCCTTCGCAGGAGCCCCCCATGCGCAGCCTCCCCGTGCTCGCCCTTCTCGCTCTCGCCGGTTCCGCTGGCGCCCAGTCCTGGGGCGTGGTCGGTGGCTCCATCCGCAAAGAGGGCCTCGTGTCCACCATCCCCGGCGGCGTTCTGCCGTTCGCTGATAGAGCAACACTCGGACCCAACCCCGGCCTTGGCCCAGACATCTACACCATCTGGCACATGGCCCAGCTGCGCAACCCACAGCCGTGTGCTACCAGACCTCTGGCACGCTGCGTCGACTCCGCGTACGCGGGCGGATACACGCGAGTTGATGCGGGCCCCACTGTCATGGATGTGCTGATGGTCGCGCGCACGAGCGTGGATCACACCTGCCCGATCGACTGCTGCATGCCCTGGGTCAACGTTGCCGATCTCGATCAGATCAACTTTGACTTCACCTTCAGCGTCGACGGCGTGCCGCCCGGCACACCCATCAACGTCAGTTGGTCCTCCAGCGCCCTGCTCAGCGTCTTCGGCCGCCACGAATCCGGTATGGAAGACCCCATCATGTTCGAAGACCTGGACATGAATATCACGTACGAAGCGCCAGGCGGCACCATGACCGCCAACATGCTCACCGGCGCGATCTCCAACGTCCTCGACAACCCGTTCAACATGACCCTCACCAGCAAGATCGATCAGCAGGGCGACTTCTCCGGCGGCTGGTTCACGGTCTTGGCGGGCACCGACATGACCATCTCTGTGTCGATCGACGAGATGAACGCGCTCCATGTTCCCGAGGGCGGGCCCATCGGCTTCAAGCCCGCCTGCCCTATCGGCTGGAGCGACGGCGACGGCGCAGAACTCGTCGCCAGAGTGAGCCTCAAACTCGGCACCATGACGCCGCCCCCGCTGCCCGGCGGCGTCACACCCCCCAGCCCATTCGGCCCCGCGAGCCTCGCCCTCGAGTTCTCCACCGATTTTGGTTCCGACGCCGACCTCAGCGAAGCGATCAACCCCCCGCCCGGCAGGCCACAGTTCGACCCGGGTGACATGTACGAATGGAAGGGCGCACCCCTGCCACCCGGCGGGGCCAACGGCATCCGCGATGACTTCATGAGTCTCGGCCTCGCGGGCTTTATCGTCGAGCCCGACCCCGGCGCGCCGATTCTCCCGCCGCTGTGCAACTTCGGGCCCGTGCCCTTCGTCGACTTCTTCGACCTCGACGGCTTCGACGCCATCGACTTCGATCTCGCCACCTTGCTCGCCAACAACCCGCCGCCGTACAACTCGTTCCCCTCCAACACCGTCTTCGAGCCCGGCGTCATCCTCATCTCCGCCGACGACGATTCTGAAGGCAGCTACACCCAGTGCGAAGTGCCGGTTACGTCCATCAGCCCCGGGCTGCGCACCTACGGCATGACCTCGCTCAACGACGAAGTCATGGAACTCAACATCGTCCTCCCGCTGGGCTTCATTCCGGGTTCGCCCGCGACCACCACCACGATCCCGCTGCTCGATGAACGCGATCTGCATTTCGGGCTCTCACCGAACCCCGATGGCTTTGGCGAGAGCTTCGACGACGACACCGACGCGCTCGATGTAAACTGGGCCGCGGGCTTCGGCAACACGTGGATCTTCTCCGTTGACCACGAGGCCAGCGCGGGCTTTGATCCCGGAGCGATCTACCAAACCAACGGCGCTGGGGTCGTCACGCTCGCTGCCACTCCGCTGCAACTCGGGCTCATCCCCGGCGTGGACATCGACGCCCTTGAACTCTGCTGGGTGCCCAGCCCGCAAGGCTTGGTTCTCGCTGCTCTGTTCAGTGTGAACGACGACGATCCTCTCACGCCGGACGATGAATCCAGCGGCCTCAACCCGGGCGTTGTTTACTACTCCATGTTCGACAACGTCGCTGTCGAGTACGCCGACTGGACCAACGGCGACGACATCGACGCCATCGCGGTCTGGCACCGCAGCGTCGCGGGCACTTTCACGCCGTGCCTCGGCGACATCGCCGACGACTTCGGCACCCTCGGCCCCGATGGCATGGTGAGCTTCGGCGACTTTCTCGCCCTGCTCGGCTTGATTGGGCCATGTCCCGGCATGGTCCCCGGCTGCCTCGGCGACATCGCCGACGACTTGGGAACCCTCAACGGCGGAGACGGCATGGTCAGCTTCGGTGATTTCCTCGCGCTTCTCGGACTCATCGGACCCTGCCCGTAAGGGCGCGTGATGCCCCCACAAGCCTTATCGACCGAGCTATCGGGCCGTCTGCGCACGCTTTTAGTACTCGCGTGAGTTCCGCCTTGGGCCAGCGACGACCATCGAGTAAGCTCAGGACTCCAAGATCCTCGCATCAGGAGTCGACCATGTTTCGCGCCATTGCCTTTGCCTCGCTGCTTCTCGTTTCGCCAGTTGCCGCCCAGACCTGCTCGGTCATGGAAACGCAGAAGCTGATCCCAGATGGCGCGCAGTCCTCATCAAACTATGGGTTCGATGTTGATGTTGCGGGCGATGTTCTGGTGATTGGACGCCCTCGTTACGATGAGCCTGCGATGTTCAGCCAGTCTGGTTCGGCTGAGATTTATGAGCGTATTGCAGGCAGTTGGCAGCGTACCGCGGTGCTCAAGGCGGATGTCCCATCCTCATCGGCACAATTCGGTAACGCGGTCGCCACCGACGGCACTGTCATTCTCGTGGCGGCGAGCGCCGAAACCCTCACCGTTGACGGCATCGAGTACGGCCAAGCGGGTTCCATTTACGTCTTCGAGAAAATCGCAGGCACCTGGACCAGCACCCAGCAGCTCACGGCCAACGAACTCGCGGGCGGCGGCAAGCAGTTCGGTCATTCGATGGATCTCGACGGCAACATGCTCGTGGTCGGCGAGTGGCGTGCCAACTACCTGCCCGATTCAGACAGTGAAGCCGGCGCTGTCCACGTTTTCTCGCGTTCGGGAAACAGTTTTTCGCATGAAGTAAAGCTCCAGGTTCCCGAGGCCTCGTTCCGTGCCCACCTCGGCAACAGCATCGCCACCGACGACGGCATCATCGTCGCCGGCGCTCATCTTGAGAACGGCGGCGGCTCGCGATCGGGCGCAGCCTATGTGTTCGGCTTCGACGACGGCTGGGTGCTCCTCGACAAGCTGCAAGCACCCGCGCCTGTCACACTGGGCGACTTTGGATGGTCCTGTGACATTGTTGATGGCACCATCATCGTTGGCGGGCTCGACTACTTTGTGACCGGCGGCCAAGGGTCCGCGTTCGCTTACGAACTCGCCAGCCCGGGCAACTGGGACCTCGTCCAACAGTTCAACGGAACCACCACCGCTGGGAGCGACAACTTCGGCTATAGCACGCACTTCGTTGATCACGAAACGCTGTTGGTAGGTGCGATTCTCGACGACGACGGCGGGCCACAGACCGGTTCAGCGTTCCTCTTCAAGAAGATCGCGGGCGTTTGGACACAGGAGGGCGGCGCCTTCGGCAACGCCGACCGCGCAGCCGGTGATCAGTTCGGTATCTCTGCCGCTTCGGATGGCTCCACGCTTGTGATCCCCGCCACCGGCAACGATGACGGCGCTCCCCAGAACGGCTCCGTGCACGTCTTTGATCTCGTCTGCACGCTGCCATGCCCGGGCGATATCGCCGACGACTTCGGCACCATCGGCGCCGACGGCATGGTCAGCTTCGGCGACTTCCTCGCGCTGCTGGGACTCATCGGACCCTGCCCCGGCGGGACTCCGGGCTGCGTTGGCGACATCGCCGACGACTTCGGAACCCTCAACGGCGGCGACGGCATGGTCTCCTTCGGCGACTTCCTCGCCCTGCTCGGACTGATCGGGCCTTGTCCGTAGAGACACCTCCGCCGAGCGCGCAGGCGCACTCCCTATACTCGCCGCGTGCGCATCGTTCACTACATCGAGCATCTCCGCTTCGAAGACGGCGGCCCAGTCAGAGCCGTCATCGACCTCACCGAAGCTCTCGCCGCCAAGGGCCACCAGCTCACCGTGCTGGCCCACGACGTCAAAGACGCGCCCGCGGCGTGGGCCACCGATGACGCGCTGCCAACCGCACACCTGCTGCCCAAGCCGGCGCGCGGCCCGTGGCTCGCGAACAGCCAACTGGGCGCCGCCCGCAAGCTGATCGGCGAGGCCGACGTCCTGCACGCCCACGGCATCTGGGTGCCCGCCGCTGCCCAGATGGCCTCGGTCGCTCGCGCTCAAGGCACGCCATACGTCATCTCCATCCGCGGCATGCTCGACGATTGGTGCATGGCCCAACGAGCGCTCAAGAAGAAGGTGTATCTCGCGCTGATGGGGCGTCGCTTCCTCAACAACGCCGCGATGATCCACCTCACCGCACAGGCCGAACTCGAGCAGGCCAAGAAGCACTTCAGTGCCCCGACCACGGTCATCCCCAACCTGATGAGCCTCGACCCGTTCGAGCCCTTGCCGGGCACCGCCGCCGCCGAGAGCAGGTTCGCGGACCTGCTCGCCCCGGGCGTGCCCGTGCTGCTCTTTCTCTCCCGCGTCCACTACAAAAAAGGCATCGAGTCGCTGCTCGAAGCTTCCGCTTCGCTATCCAGCAAGGGCGTGGATCACCGTGTGCTTATCGCCGGCACCGGGGAGGACGACTACGTTCGTTCGCTCCACTCCCAGCGCGACCGCATCGGTGCTCGCGATGCGCACTTCATCGGGCACATCACCGGCACCGACAAAATCAGTCTCTACCAACTCGCCGATCTGATGGTCCTGCCGACGAGCCAGGAGAACTTCGGCTTCGTGTTCTTTGAGGCGCTCGCCGCAGGGACCGCTGTCCTAACCACCAAGGGCGTGGACACCTGGCCCGAGCTCGAAGCCAGCGGCGGCGGATTCATACTGCCCGATGCCAATGCCGACAAGCTCGCGCAGCGCATCGAGCAGCTCATCGCCGACCGTGCCGCGTTGCAAACAGCGGGCGACAAGGGCCGAGCTTGGATGTTCGAGCACATGAACCCAGCGTTGCTGGTTGATCGCTTCGAGCAACTCTACCAGAGCGCGGCGGGCTGAGCCCCGCCACCATCCCAGCCGGGCTGCTCGCCATCGGCTTGGTCGGCAGGATCTGCGTCTTCGCCGTAGTCGCCGAACTCATCGTACGCATCGGCGTACGCCACGCGGTCGTCTAGGCGCTGTTCGCTGAGCTGCAACAGCCTCGCGAGCACGCCTGAGAAGATCATCACGAATACAAGGTTCGGGCTGATGCGTGCCGAGAAGAAACCCTCGAACACCGCGCCCGCAAAGAACGCCAGCACCAGCCCCGCCGACAGGTCGATCACCGTTTGCTGCTCTTTGGGGAGCCCCCATCGGCTCTTGAATGCTTTCAATAGCTGCATCCCCGCAACCAGCGTCAGCAAAAGCGACAACCCCAGCATCCCGATGCCGTATGACGCGAAGCCGAACAGCCACGCGTTCTCGCTGCTGCCCGCGTTGGAAATGCCCGCGCCTAGGAGCGGGTTCTCCAACGCCTGATGGAGCATCCGAGCCCACGCGGCCGTGCGCGTGTCTTCGCCGGAGCTCAGGCGTTCAAGCGTTGTCGTTGACTCACTGAAACCCGAGCCAAGCACCTTCATCGCTATCGCAAAGAACGCCGCCACGATCGGTAGCATCAGCACTGCACGACCCATCCGCGTGAGCAGCACGCCCGCACCGCCCACGACCGCCATGCCTAACGACGTGCGTGAGCCAGTCCAAAGCACCAGCAGCACGTCTACCGCGAGCATCCCGATCGCCGCAAACCGCCATAGCTTCTTAGGCTCATTCAGCGCCATGAACAACGAGGTCGTCGTCACACACGCTAAGAAGGTGCCCGCGTGCTGTGGGTTGCTCATCAGACCAACGAACCGGTTCGAGTTGCCGAACACGAGCAGGCTGCGGTCGATCACGAACTGAACCATGCACATGCCGAACCATGCTGCGTTGGCCAACAGAATCCAACGCAGCAGCGAGTGTACATCTTCTTCGTCATCGATCACCGCCGCAGGCGCCAGCAGCAGCGCCGGAAGCGCCGTCAAGGCCAGCCCAAGCGATAAGATGGCGTCGCTGGCACCCTCGTGGATGAACCGCAGCAGCGACATGAACACACCGATGACTACAAGAGTCATGGCAACCATGCTCTTGCGCTTTCCCACGAGCCTCGGCAGTTGGAACATCAGCAGCCCGATGGTCATGATCCCAAACAAGCCGTAGAACAGGTCACGGTTGTCCTGGATGCCAAGCCAAACCGTCGGCCGCAGGCCCGAGTCGTCCCACTCCACGGGCAAGGCCATAGCGGAAAAGAACAACAGCCCGCCCATCCCAACGAGCAGACTGAACTTGCGGGTGATCGTCATGGCGACCACCAGCGCGACCACAAGGGCCGAGCCAACCACTCCCGCAAGCATCCACGCTGGCATTCCGCCCACTTCGACCGCTCCTCGCGCTAGAGCCTCATCCTAGAACCCGCCAGATGCGGGCCCTTCTCCGTCGCCTATCGGTCCGATCCAGCTTCCGCCTGACCGGAATCAGTCGTCATCAACCAGCCGGACATGGGCCTCGACCCATAGGTGATCCGATCCCGGCACAGCTGCCGTTCGCCACGCGGTCACCTCGGCTCCGCCGCTCACCCACACATCATCCAGCCTCAGTTGGGCGATGCCAGCAATCCCTGCGGGCCACGTCCCCCCCACTTCCCAAACGGGCTTGCCAGGCGCAAGGCCTGCGCTACGCAGCATCCGGCTCCGAACCCCCATCGGCGTGCTGTTCAGATCACACGCCAGCACAACCGGCCCGTCAACAGCCGCAATCGGCAGAACCCTCGCAGCGGCCTGCGTGATCTCGTTGCCACGATGCCACCTCACCTCAGACCTCGGCGAGTGCGGCGCGATCTGCGCCACCACAAACGCCCCGGCCGGAGCATCGATCCTTCCCAGGTACACCTGCTCGTGGTCCAGCCCGGGAGGCACCTCCAGCCGCTCGATCGGCCACTTGCTCAGTACGAGACACCCAGGCACCGAGTTCGGCACCCAGTCGCGGTAGCTGAAGTGCGGGTACGCCTCGCTCAACGCGCTCGGGTTGCGCAGTTCGCTCCAAATCAACGCCCCGAACTCCGTCACCACAACCACGTCCGCGCCGCTTGCCGCGATGGCCGCCAGCGCCTCCGGCTGCCGATCGTTGCCCCTCGCATTGAGATTCAGTTGGATCACCCTCACCAACCCCGCCTCGTCGCTCTCCGCAGGCAACGCCAACAGCCGACGCCCGTGCCAACCGACCCACGCAAGCCAAACGCTCACCCCAATAGCACCCGCCGCCAGTGCCATTCGCACCGCTCGACGCCGGCGCGACGCAACCAGGAGACCGCGGTCGCGGTCCGCGCGATGCCG
>CAYGSG010000048.1:0-21283 GCA_964352615.1 uncultured Phycisphaeraceae bacterium | reverse complement strand
GCCCGATCCCTCCCACACCGCATCAAGCGCCGACTGCACCGCTCGACGTGTCGCTTCATCACGCGCCGTCGATACCAATCGAATCGGCCGACCAAACATGAAGTCCACCATCGTGTGGACCCGCCACGCTATATCGTTCTCGATCACAATCTCGCGGTTGCTGCTAACCCGATCATCAGTCGCCGGGTGCCGCGCGCCCCGAAGCCGCGCAGGCAAGCCCTCGAACTGCCCAACCGCTCGACCGCGACCCTCGTTGCGGTAGTAACGCCAGAGCCTTTCGAGCCTCGGCCTCACCTCCCGCTCGTGCGCCTCGATCGCGGCTTCGAGCGACCCGTCCCCGTGCTGCGCCAACCGATCGTCCATCGTCGCCTCCAAGGTCCGCAGCCAACAACTGGCCGCTCAACCAAGGACCGCCGGACCCCACCGCGCGCACCACAACCACCCTGCGCAGCCAGCCACCACAGCCAACACGCGCAAAAACAACTACTTACAAAATCAATAAAACTTCACCGCCAGCCGGCTACCGCCATCACCCCGTGCGCACAACCTCTTCCTCCCTCTCCCGCGCCCCGTGGGAGAGGGCCGCGGTGAGGGAAAAGTGGACCGGGCCGCTAAGAGGACAGAACCGGCCCCTGATAAACCTCATCAAACAGAGATTGTGCGGTGAGTTCCTGCCGCAGTGTTCTTCGCTTCAGATCGGCGGCCCACTCACCGTATCGAAGCATGGCCATGATGTCTCCCGGGCAGTGATGAATGGGATCGTCGTATCGATGCTCGAGGCCTTCGAGTACGCGATGGCCGATGTTCATGACGCTCCACAGTGCGGTGACGAGTTCATCTGTCTCATCGATGGATGGCCTCCGCGGGCCGCTCTTACCGTCAGCTACCTTGAGATCCCAGTGAATCAAAACCTTGTGGCGATAAGCCTTGAGGATTTTGTGCGGCTCCTTCACGCTATCGATTTTTTGAGCCGCTTCAGAAGCAGCCTCGTTTTGACCGGACTCCTTCAGTATCTCGGGGAGGCGCCGGATGGAGAGCGTTGCTATGTCGCCGCCTCCAGGCGGATCCCAAGCGGCCGAGAGATATCTCAAGTAATCCCGTTCCATAACGATTTGGACAAGACTGAAAAAGTTGCCACAGGACCGCTTGATCAGTTCGATGTTCTTCGGCGTGAAGAGCTCTCGTTGAGTCTGCCAGAGGAAACTCAACTCCCTTACCTGCTCGTGTAGGCGGTTGAACCGTTCGGCGGGGCTCGGAGACGTTTGATTGTCGGTGGACATAGCAGAGAATACCGGTCCGAGGTCCGACACTAGTGACGGCTCGCCAGTCGGCTTCCACCCCCCCTCACCCGCCGCTGCACGGCTCCCTCTCCCACGGGGCGCGGGAGAGGGAGGAAGGATGCACCTGCACGATCACACAGGCGAGACGCCTGTGCCACCCGCGAGCCCGAAATTTAGACGAGAGGCCCGTGGCGTAAACGACAGCCGGAAGGCTTAGCCCCTGCGGCCCATGAACCAGCCGATGCCCGCGAACAGCAGCACCACGAATGCGAGCACGCCCGCGACGACAAAGTGCTGACCCGCGATGGACTCGACCAGCCCGCCGGTGACGCCCGTAAGCACCAGCAGCGCCAGGCCCAATGCGAGCACCGCGGTGACGACCGTGCCGAGGGCGAGGCCGCCGACGAGGCCCGAGCCCGCGCCGTCGTACGCGACCGCTGCGGCCGCGACGGGTGCTGCGGCCGCCATCGCGCCGGCTGTTTCCATCTCCCCGCCGGTTGATTCGAACAGGTCGCCGCCCCCACCGCCGAAGCCTCCGGAATCGCCTACGCCGGTCTGTCCGCCGACCGTGTCCTGGCCGTAGACGTCATCGAGCAGGTCCGCGCCGAGCGAGGTGTCGTCGGCTTCGCGTGTGAGATCGAGCAGGCCCGAGCCGCTGGAGCCAGAGTCGGCCGCGAACTCGCTGGCAAACGCGGGCGAGTCGGTGACCTGTGTCTGCTCGGCGGCGTCGGCGATCTCGGTGGAGTCCGGGTCGAAGATCGAGATGCCGGTGGAGTCTTTTTCGCCCTCGGCGCCGGATCCACCGGGGTCCATCGAGAGCCCGCTGGCCGAGCCTGCGGAATCGAGCGAGAGCGGTTCGAGCGGATCGGCGAGCCCCAGGCCCGAGTCGTCGGCCAGGCCGAGCATGCCGCTGTCGCCGTCGTTGCTGACGAGTTGGTCGACCTGGTCTTTCTTGACCACGACCTGATCGCCGTCCTTGAACTCCATGAGCTCGCCGGAGTCCACCATCTTCTGGATGTCCGCGGGGGACTTGCCCAGCGTCTGGGCGGCTTCTTGCAGGGTGTAGAAGGTCTTGGCCATCGTCGGGCTCCTGAAAGCAGAATCGTCCTGCGGGTCGTTGGCGCGTTCAGCCGGGCATCGCCCAAGCCTGCCGAGAGCCGAGCTGCGGCCCTTTCGAGCGGCCCGTGGCGGGCGATGCTCGGCCCGCATGGTAGCGGCAGGAAGGCCCGTGAGTCACGCGCCGCATCACTCAATTCGGCCCTCGACTCGCTCCCTATTCGGCTGTCTATTCGTCCGATCAGGGCCATCGGGTCCAGTCTGGTCGGCTGATGGCGGGGTAAAGCCCGTTTGGCTCAGTCGATTTTCCGCATGACCGTCACCGCTGCGTACAGACCAGCGACCCGCTCGCGGGGCAGCAGGCTGGGCGGGTAGGCGGGGTTCAACGGCTGAAGCCGGATCAGTTCCTCGCCGGCCTCGGATTGCTCAAAGAACACCCGCTTGAACGTCGACTGGTGGTCGGGCTCAAGCCGCGCGAAGCAATCGGCACCAGAGCGGATCGGCTTGGCCGGGCTGAACACGACCACATCGCCCTGCTGGTACGCGGGGACCATCGAGTCGCCGACAACGCGCGCCGCGAACGCATCGGGGTCGGCGATGTCCGGGCATCGGACGTACTCGTCGGCGGCGCGGGCCGGGTAACCGAGGTCGGTGAAGTCGGCCGGGTAGCCCGCCGCGACGCTGTTGATGAGCGGCACTTCCCTGGGCAGTTGCACAAGTTCTGCATCGCCGCTGTCGCTTTCGGGCGAGAGGCGTTCGATCAATCGGCGCAGCTCGCCCGTCGCGTGCGCACGATCGAGGCCAGTTACTGAAGCATCGGGCGCAGGCGACCCAGAGAGTCCCGCGAGCAGGTTGGCCAGCCGCTGGGCGTCTTTGTGCCTCGCGCGCAGGTGCGAGAGTTCCCGGCGTACCGATGGGTGCGTGTCCTTGAGCCTGATGAACGCGAGCAGTTCACCGGGCATGAAGCCCAGCGCCGCTTCGAGGCGCGTGAGCAGGTCGTCGCTCGGGCGTTTGTGCTTTCCCGTTTCGATCAAGGAGAGGTAGCCCTTGGAGCAATCGACCTGGATGGCGAGCTTCTCGACGGTGAGTTGCGCGAGGCGTCGGCGTGCGCGCAGCATCTCGCCGAGGGCCGTGTTGGAGCGCGCGTCTTGGGTGTGCTCAACGTTCATGGCGTGTGGGTATCCGGGTGCGGACCTGCGATTTGCGAGCACCCACCAACGGTGTGCGCTACTTTGCTGTATATCCAAACAAATACCTTGAACAAAGTCAAGTACTATGAGAATATAGCCTGAAAGTTTGATAACTATTAAACAAACAAGGAGAACGCCATGGACGACCGCCAATCTGGTCCTTTGCCCGCTTCTGGGCCTCGCAACGACTGTTGCCAGCCCCATATGGGCCATTCCCCGCCGGCTGACCTCCGGCTTCGAAGGAGGCGAGACGCCGCCGAGACGATCGTCGCAAGGGCCTCGGTTTTGGCCGACGAAGACCGCGGCCTGCTCGAAGCGGTGTACGACAAAGGGCACACCGTGCAGGACGTGGCCCGGCTGCTCGGCAAGACGGACCCGTCGCAGGTTCGTCAGCTGCGCAAACGGGTGCGCCGACTGGTCACACGGATCAGCGAGCCCAGGTTCGTGTTCGTGCTGACATCGCGCCACGCCTGGCCCTCGACGCGCAAGCGGGTCGCCGAGCGCTGCGTGCTGCGGGGCGAATCGATGCGGGCTGCGTCGGCTGAGCTGGGCATCTCGCTGCACTCGGTGCGTCAGCAGTGTCTGCGCATCGACGCGATGTTCGAGTCTGCTGCGGACCGTGCGCTGGCTGAGCGCCGAGCGGGGCACGTCGCGTGAGCATTGTGTTACCCAGACAACGCGAGGTGAGCGTGGGCGATCAGCCGAGCGACAGCGTGCTGAGCGTGTGCGCGGCGTACGGCCTGGTGCCGAGGCTGGTTGCCCCGGAGCGCGGTTCATCCATCCCGCCGATCGCACGCGAGATCACCCAGTCGCTCGCGCCGGGCGAGGTCGGGCTCTTGACCGGGCCAAGCGGCAGCGGCAAGTCGCTCGCCATGCAAGCTGTCCGATCGCACGCGGGGGCGAGTGTCATCGATGCGCGTGAACAACTCAAAGCCCTACTCGAAGACGACCGTGCCGTGATCGACACAATGGACGCGCCGATGGACCCCGCATTGCGGGCGCTGAGCCTGGCGGGGCTTGCTGAGCCGATGTTGTGGGTTCGGCCGCCAGCGACCTTGAGCGACGGCGAGCGTGCCCGGCTGGCGATGGCCAAGAGCCTGCACGTGGCCTCGAAGACCTCGGGCTCGTGGGTGCTGATTGACGAGTGCTGCGCGCTGCTTGATGGCGTCACGGCCCAGAGCGTGGCACGCACACTTCGGCGGTGGGTGTCACAGCTGGGATCGGTGCGAGTGCTGGCGGCTTCAACGCGCGAACAGCTCGTCGGCTGGCTTGCGCCGGACCACACATGGAGGCTCTCGCTGTGATCGAGTTCGGCTGGACAACGCCTGAAGCGTTTGACGCGCTGGCCCGCTTCCACTACCGCGCGGGCAGGCCCGCAACGGTGGCGTGCAGGCCGGGCGGCGGGTTTGGGGTCGTCGCAGCGCGCGAGGCCGGCGAGGCTGTGGGCGTGCTGATCACGAGCATGCCGACGCTCAACGGTTCGTGGCGAAGCCTGCCCTGGCCCGGCGCGTACGAAGGCATGGGCAAAGCCAAAGCAGCCGAACACCTCAACGCGGAAGTCCGCTGTCTGTCGCGGGTCGTGGTCGATCCGAGGTGGCGCGGCCGGGGCGTGGCGGCGGAACTGGTCCGGTGGTACCTGGCTCGAGCGCTCACGCCGAGAACCGAAGCGGTGGCGGCCATGGGCAGGTACTGCCCGTTCTTCGAGCGCGCGGGGATGACGACGTACCCGATCCCGGTTCGCAGCCGTGACGCGAGGCTGATGGACGCGGTCCACGCGGCGGCGCTCAGACCGATCGACCTGATGGTGCCGACGCGCGTGCGCGAGGCGCTGGAACGAAGCCCGTGGCTCGGGGCCGAACTGGGCAAGTGGGCGCGATCGTGCCGATCGACGAGAACCAAGACCAACGGCATCACGCACGAAGCCATCGCGATGCTCGCGGGAGGCGTGGTGAACGCGCCGCTGACGGGCTACGCGCACACGCAGCTAGCCTCGATGAAACAAGCAACCACTCAGCAAGCAACCACCCAGCCAACCAACAAAGAACAGGGAGCAGCCTGATGGACACACCACGAGAACTGGAGCCGCAGCAGAACCCGCCGGATGTGAGGGACTTGGCGCACGCGCTGACGATCTTCCTGAGCGGTCGCGAACGGCTCGCGGTGCTGAGGCGTTTGCGAAAGATCGACGGCGACCGCCGGGTGGCGCTGCTGACGGCGCTGGGGATCGTGGACGGCGCGTGGGCAGCGCCTGCCAGCCAGCGAACGGTTTGAGTTTCAACGGCTGCGCTCGGCTCCGGGGGATGCTGCGGGCGAGCCGAACTGAGCAGGGGTGAGGGGGAACGATGGACGAAATGAACGAGCACGGGATGCCGAGCTGGCCTCGGCGGGCGGCTGATCTGCGCGCGTGGCTCCGCGAGGAAGCGGGCCTGGAATTCGGCGCGAGCGCCATGGAGCCGGGGCACGCGGCCCCGTTCGAGTACCTGGTGCACGCCTTCTACGAGGGCGGCGGACTGCTCGAAGAAGACGACCCGTCGTTTTGCGAGCGGCCGACGGTCGACGCGGTGGTGTGGGCCAGCCGCGGCGGTGGCAAGACGTTTTTGGGCGCGGTCGCAACGCTTGCCGACCTGGTGTTCAAGCCGGGCATCGAGGTGCGCATCCTCGGGGGCAGTCTTGAACAGTCCAAGCGGATGCACGCGCACCTGCGGTCGCTGCTCGATCGCCCGCAGCTCGCGTGGATGATCGATGGCAAGATGACCGACCGCCGGGTGCGCTTGTGCAACGGCTCAAGCGTTGAGCTGCTCGCGCAGAGCCAGACCTCGGTTCGTGGAACGCGCGTACAAAAACTGCGGTGCGACGAGATCGAGCTGTTCGATCCTGATGTGTGGGAGGCGGCGCAGTTGGTCACGCGGTCGATGACGGTCGATGCGGTGGGCCGAGGCCCGACGCTGGTGCGCGGCGCGGTCGAGGCGCTGAGCACGATGCACCGGCCCTACGGCCTGATGCAGAAGGTGGTGGACGAAGCAGCGAGCGGGTCGCGCTGGCTGTTCAGGTGGGGTGTGCTGGACGTGCTCGAACGCTGCGAGTTGGAGTGCCACACGGACGCGGGGGACTGCGATCTTTGGATCGAGTGCGCGGGCAGGGCGCACCGGCCCGAACAGGCTGGCCATGTGCGGGTGGAGGACGCGATCGGGCTCAAGGGCCGGGTTGGCGAGGCCTCGTGGGAAGCGGAGATGCTGTGCAGGCGTCCCCAGCGGAGCGACTGCGTGCTGCCGGAGTTTGACGTTCGCGTGCACGTGGTGGACCGCGATCCGCCGCCCACGAGCGATCTGCCGGGCCACGGGGAGTGGCCCTGGGTGTGCGGCATGGACTTCGGGTTCCGATCGCCGACGGTCGTGCTGTGGGCGCAGGTGGATGCCAGCGGTGTGCTTTGGGTGCAGGCCGAGCGTGTGGAGGCGGAGGTGGTGCTGGATGAACACATCGAGGCGATTCGTCGTGGCCCGATGATCGGGGCCGAGCGACCGCGCGTTGCGCCGATGTGGGTGGGTGTCGATCCCGCTGGCCGACAGCGGAGCGACCAGACAGGGGTGAGCGCGGTGTCGGCGATGCGGTCGGCGGGGCTCAAGGTGCGCGACAAGCGCGTGCGCATGGCCGAGGGACTGAACCTACTCAGGGCCAGGCTTCGGCCTGCTGCGGGCGGCGGGCCGAGGCTGTTCGTCCACAGGCGGTGCGCGAGGCTCATCGAGTGCCTCGAACGCTACCACTACCCGGACGACCCGCGGAGCCTCGAACCCGTCAAAGACGGCCACGACCACGCGGTCGATGCGCTGCGGTACCTGGTGCAGAACCTCGACAGCGGGTTTGCGACCAAGAGCGGGAGCTACATGGGCTGAGAGCGAGTGCTCTGCTGGCGCCGCGACTGGCTACTGGGGCATGGGGGTGAGCATCGGCACGAGCACGATGATGACGATGTAGCTCGCGACGCCCAGAGCGCTGATGCCCACGATGATCTGGCCGGTGAGGCTGAGGACGGCTCTGGGGTAGCCATCCATCGAGGTCTGCCGAACCGCGCGATAGGTGAGGCTGATGCCCAGCGCGAGCGGGAAGAGCAGCAGGTACCACCAGTCGTGGAGGTTGATCGGGTCGAGAAAGGGTCGCCAGGCGAGGGTCGTGATCACACCACTCTCCCTTCGTCCTCGCGGAGCCGCCTGGGCGGCAAGAAGGCATCGAGGATCACGATCAGGTTGAGCATGCCCGCGATGGTGGCGTAGAGGGTGCCGATCTCGTTGACCTTGCCGATGGAGCGGGTGGCCCGAGGGGTCTCGCCCGGTGCGGGCTCGGGGAGCTGGCCATCGACCTTGATGGAGCTTTGGTAGACCTGATCGACCACCAGAGCGACGGGGCCGACGAGGGCCTGGCCCGCGAACCAGAGGCGGTCTTCTTTGGAGTCGATGACATCGATCCCGCCGATGAGGATCCCGCCGAAGAACAGGCCGAGCACGCCGGCAGCGATGCCCAGAGCCCGCTTGGGCTCGCCCCGGTAGAGGTGCCCGGCACCGGGCAGGACGATCGCCAGCAGGCCGGCGATGGGGTCGAGAGCGGGTCTTGGAGAGCTTGGCATGGCGGGGTTCTTGGGGGCTCTTGCGAGAGAGGGAACAAGTGATGTTGAATTGGGCGTTGACAGTGTGGCCGAGCGGGGTAGTGTACCGCCCAATACGACTGAGGCATCGCCTCATGGGTCACGCGGGCCGGTCGGCTGGGGTAGCCGGGGGCATTGGCGTGCGTAAGGGCTGGGCAGGTCCGGTTGGAGGTACACGATGGCGATGAACCTTCTGCGTGCATCGAGCAGCGCGCAAGTCGAAACCCAAGGGTCAGAACCAGCCAACCAGTGGGCCGCTGAACTGGCGGCCGCACTGGGTGGTGGAATGGCCCCCGAGCATTGGGGTAGCTGGGGTGGCTCTACAGCCACGCTGCCCGAGTCGGTCCGCGACGAAGACGATGACGACGACATGTACTTCGATGACGATGACGACGATGATGACGCCTCTGAGGATTATGACGACCCCGATTTCCTCGATGACGAGGACGACGAGGTGGAGGAAGAGCCCGAGGATGACGACGAACTCTGAAGCGGCCCGTCTCGGCTGAGACGCCGCGGAGAGGCGGTTGTCCAGCCCTATGACGCAAGACCCCACCAGAGACGCCCAGAACGAATCGTCAGAGGCAGGCCGCGAGTCTGACGATGCCAAGCGCTCGCGCAACGTCGTGGACCGCAGGCTCCCGATCGACCGCAGAGCCGGCAAGCCCGCAAGCTCGGCGGCCCTGGAACGCAGGCGCGGCCCGGGCCGGCGCCGAAGCGACTTCACACGATCCGCTGAGGAAGGCGAGCTCACGACTGAGCAGTACCTCTTCGTTATGGCGATCGAGGAATTCAAGAACGCCAACGGGGTCAGCTACCCGGCATGGACCGATGTGCTGGAGGTCATGCGGCTGCTCGGCTACCGCAAGACCCAGCCCAGCGCGTTCAAGCTGCGTAACGCGGACGACTGGCGCGAATCACCCAACGCAGCAGCGAACGTGCGGCCCGACCGGTGGGCTGAACGGTTCGACGACGAAGAGCTTCGCGAATTGGGCGAAGAGGCGGCGTAATCGAACATTCCACTCCTCGGTGGGTTCTCGCTCCTGCCGCCGGATCGTCGCCTGCCGGTAGAACATCGCATGACGCATGCTCGGTTGATAGCGATGTTTGTGGCCCTGGTCTATGGGCCCGCCTCCGCCCAGGATCGCATCGCCTTGTCGCACGACGGAGATCCGGACGCGATCCTTGCGGTGATCGATCGGCCTGCGCAGCCCAACGGCTGGTGCGCGGTGCTGTTCGGCGGCGGGCTTGCACACGACGCGGACTGGTCGCTGCCGGGAGCCGTTGACAACAACGGCGAGCCTCTGCAATTGACCATCGATGGCAGGCCGACCCAAGACGGGCGAGCGATCGCGGCTGCGCTGCAGAAGGCAGGGTTCACGGTCGCTCGGTTCGGGATCGAACGCGACGTGCCAGACCCATCGCGGGCCTTTGAGTCGACGCTCGACCTCTCGCGGGTTGCGTGGGCCGAGTTGCTGAAACAGATGGACGCGGCACCCGCGTGCACCATCGCGGTCGGGCACAGCCTGGGCGCGACACGTGCGATTCTGGCAACGGACGGCGAAGCGGGCGGCTACGTGCTGCTCGCGGGCGCGTACCTCTCGCCGACGGCGACTGGACCGCGTGCATTGGCGCACCGAGCGCTCGAATCTTGGGGAGGCGAGCCCGTCGGGGAGCTGGCGTTCCGCGTGCTGTCAGAGGCTCGCGGCGATGCGACCGAGTTCTCTGCGGTCGATGCCGATGCGAACGCCGAGTTGAGCGGATGGGAGCTTGCAGCACACGAGCGCGTGCTCAGCGGCGTTGAACCCGAGCGCGACGAGTTCCGGCCCGGCATGAAGTGGGCGAGCGAAGTGTTGATCGAGAGCGGCCGGCCTGCGCTCGCGATCTGGGGCGGGCTCGATGACACGTCCGTGCACGGCCCGCTGCTGACGGTGCTGGCACAGCGTTCGGGCGGCGCACCAATCGAGTGCGTGTACGAGCCGTTGCTCGGGCACCAGCTATCAGCACAGGTTGGCGAACGCGTTGGACCACTCGATTCGGGCGTGGTCGCACGGATTGTTCGGTTCTGCGTGAGCGCCACTGATGTGCCGGTAGACTCTGCTCAGGAGTCTGAGCCATGAAAGCGATGATCATCGTACTGGTCGTTGTGGCGGTGCAGGTTGCAGCTTGCGTTTCGATTGGGTAGATGTACGACAATGGAGCCCATTGCCAAGATCGACGGGATCATTCGAACATGTCGTTCGTTGCTGCCGGCAGACGCGATCAGTGAAGTCGAGCACTACTTCGCGCACGGAGAGCACGAAATGGCCTTCGAGGGTTTGGTGATTGAGCTGATGCGGGCGGATGTGGTGCCGCCAGCTTTCGCTTACGAGGATTGGTGCGCTCTGGCGAGAGAGCTTGGACTCGACAAGGACTCAGTCTTTGACGGAGAGTTCTGGACGAAGTTTGTCACTTGGGGCGAGACAAAGTGAGCTCGATCCGAGCGCAGCCTGCGTTCCTGACCGATCTAGAGATGAGCCAACGACGGTGGCAACATCGTTGGCGAGAACGCTGTTCGGAACTCGCTTGCGACGCGCCAGCTTTGCTACAAGAGTCGTCGCTCCAAAACACGATCAGACACCCAGTCTGTTCAACTGCCGCAGGAATCTAGGACACCCTCAAGGGGGTTCATAGCCGTGGCCGCGATGATGCAGGAGATGCTCGGCTAGCCCGCCGCTACTTGCTGAAGTAGTCGAGGTTGAGCTGGACGTACTTGTTCCACTCGCTGGGCAGGTCTTCTTCGGGGAAGATCGCGCGGACGGGGCATTCGTCGACGCACAGGCCGCAATCGATGCAGGTGTCCGGGTCGATGAACAACTGCTCGGCCTTCTCGAAGGCGGGGTCGTCGCGCGTGGGGTGGATGCAGTCCACCGGGCAGACCTCGACGCACGAGGTGTCCTTGGTCGCGATGCAGGGCTCGGCGATGATGTGGGGCATGGAACGGATCCTCTCCGCAAGAAGTCAGGCGTGGTGGCTGGTGCAGCCATCGGTATGGTTGCCGATTGAAGCCAACCCGTCCACACTCGTGGCACATATGCCAAGCTACCCCCCCACCAGTCGCTCTCGCTGTTCCATTCGTCGCAGGTTCTCGGCCTTTGCCGCGCTGGCCCTCGCACTGCTCGCTCGTCCCTCCCTGGCCCAGCACGAGCCGCTGCTGGAGGGCGTCGAGTCCATCGCCGCGCCCGGCCTGCCCGGGCCGGTGGCGGTGTTCGGCCACGGGGCGTTCGCGGTGGTCACGCCACAGCCCGCTCAGGCGGTCGTAGCGGCCGCTGGGTGGGGCAAGGGCCGGGTCGTGGTCTTTGGCCACGGCGGGATGCTCACGGCCACCTCGGGCGACTCCACGGTTCTCCTGGCCAACGCGGCCCACTGGGCTGCGGGGGGCCGTGATGAGATCCGCGTGTGGGGCGCGTCCGCTGCGCTGCGGCGCGGCGTGGACCGGTACGGCTATGAACTGCTCTCGGCGGACGGCGACTGGCGCGAAGCGCTGGGCTCGATTGACTTGCTCGTGCTGGATACGCACCAGCTCAAGACCGAGGCCGACCGCGAGTTGGTCCGCGAATTCGTTGCGGGCGGCGGCGGATGGATCACGGCCGGCCTCGCGTGGGGCTGGCTGCAGCTCAACCCGGGCAAGACGATCCACGAGCACCCGGGCAACCTGGTGCTGACCGAGATGGGCCTCGCGTTTGCCGACGGCACGGTCAGCGAGGACGAGGGCGATAAGTACCTCGTGGACGCGGAGCCTTCGCGCTGGGCGCACGCGGGGCGGTCGCTTGATGCGCTGGCAGAAGGAGCGCTCTCGCCCGATGAGCAGGCGGCGGCCGGCGCTTCGGTGGCGGCTGTGCTGCGGACGCTGGGCGCGGGTGCGAACCCACTGAGCGCACGACTGGATGAACTGCTCGACCGCGATGCAGCAAGCTACGACGAGCTGTTCAAGAACATGCACGCCAACGGCCTGACATGGAAGCAGCACGCGCTGGCGAGGCTCGCGATCGAGCGGTTCATGCTCGAGTCGTTCGATGCGCCGCCGATGGAAGTGGTCAAGCACCCGTCGGCAGACGGATTTCCGGGCACCATCGAGTTAGCCGAGGGCGAGTCGCTCGACCGGTGGCCCCATCTGGTGCGCATCGACACGACGATTCCCGGCTGGCGCTGCACGGGCATGTACGCCCCGGCGGGGACGGTGGTCGCAGTCTCGGTGGATGCGGGCCTTGCCGAGGCGGGGCTGGTGGTGCAGATCGGCGCGCACCTCGACCCGGAGAGCCGCGGCGAGTTGAACCGGCTGCCGAGGGTGGTTCGGCGGTTCGACATCACCAGCGAGAGCACGCTGATCGCCAACCCGGTCGGCGGGCTGATCTATCTGGATGTGCCTAAGGGCTTCGAGCGCGAGTCGGTGGACCTCGCGTTCAGCGGTGCTGTGACGGCCCCGCTGTTCACGCTCGGCGTCACCACGCCCGAGCAATGGGCCGAGCAGCGGCTCGCGCCCGGACCTTGGGCCGAACTGGAGACGCGGGACTTTGCGATCACCGTGCCAAGCGCCCTGGTGCGCGAGCTGGATGATCCGGCAGCCCTCATGGAGTTCTGGGCCGAGGTCGTGCGCACGCAGGGGAGTCTTGAGCCGCGCAAAGCGACGGGCATGTCCGACCGGCAGGCGCGGTTTGTGCCGGATGTGAGCGTGAGCTGGGGGTACATGTACGCGCCGGCGAATCGCCCTTTGACCGTCCCGCTGCACACCGCCAAGAACATGCTGGACCTGAACGTGCTGCGCAAGCAAGAGGGCGGCAACGTGTGGGGGTTCTTCCACGAACTAGGCCACTGGCACCAGAACGCGATGTGGACCTTTGCTGGCACGGGCGAGGTGACGGTCAATATCTTCACGCTGTACGCGCTGGATAAGGTCTGCGGCCTGCCGCCCGCCGAGGCACGGGGGTTCACGCACGAGAGGATGCTCAGCGACATGCGCGCGCATGTTGAGGCGGGCTCGCCGTTTGATGTGTGGAAACGCAAGCCGTTCCTGGCGCTTGCGATGTACGTGCAGCTTCAGCAGGCGTTCGGGTGGGAGCTGTACGAGGATGTGTTCGCCGAGTATCGGGCGCTACCCGAGGCGGAGCGCCCGAAGACGGACGACGAGAAGCGGGACCAGTGGCTCGTGCGCACAAGCCGAACCGCGGGGGTGAATCTCGGGCCGTTCTTTGTGGCGTGGGGCGTGCCGACGAGTGAAGAAGCGCGAGCGTCGGTGAGTGAGTTGCCCGCGTGGATGCCCGAGGGGTGGGAGTAGTCAGACAAACATCCCGATGACCGCCATTGCGGTCATCGTCGCCAGCGGCAGCGCGACCAGCAGGCCGAAGATCTTGAGTTCACCCAGCAGGATGCTCCGCTTGGTGGGCGTTCGAGTCGGCGCAGCGGTGCCGCACTCGGGGCAGACGGGGACAGCTTCGGGCATGTCGTAGCGGCAGCGTGTGCAGGGAATGCCGCTAACGCGGCGGAGGGCGCGAAGGTTGCGCAGTGCGGCGCGTAACCGAGGCACAACGAGCACCAGCCACGAAGGGACTAGGGCTCGCACGTAGATTGGCCTCCAGAACGCAGGGCTCTTTTCGAAATCGAGCCTGCCTATCAGCATGTAGAAATGCCCCCAACTGCCGAGCCAGCCTGGCCGCAACTCCGGACCGACGGGTGTGACGCGTTCGAAGAAGTTTGGATACCAGCCCACGAAGAGTTGACCAGTCGAGAATTGAAACGCGAACGGCGTTCCGGTAAACACACGGACGCCGCAGATAGTGCTCGCGATCCAAAGAACAACCAACGCCGTCGACCATGGATGTTTGGCGTAGAACCGCGAGGCGTGCTTGAGCCAGCGCATTCAGTCGTTCCCCAGCGCATCGTCGTCGTAGCAATCGGCGAGCGCTTCCGGGCCGTGCTGAGATACAACGAGGCTGAGCAGGTCGAACGCCTCGCCGCACTCGGGGCATTGGCCTTCGTCGGTGATGCCGAGCAGGTCGTACCGGCACTTGGGGCAGGTGATGCGCAGGTTCGGATCGAGGCGGGCAAGATCGGGCTCGGCCTGTAACTCCCAGCCGGGGTCGGGCTGGCGGTGCTGCATCGCGTCGATGACCTGTCTGGCGCGATCGACATCGGCCTTGTTGCCGATGGAAACCACGTGCGGGGTACCGGTCGCCGAGCCGGTGTAAGGACCGAGCATCTGGAGGGGCGCACCGGCGACGGTTGTAGCGATGCCGTGGGCCTTGAGCTCGGCGGCGGCGAGCTGGGCAGCGAGCGCGGTTGAGAATCGTCGGACGGGGTGCATGAGACCAGCGTAACGGCGATGAGCACGCAGCAGAGAAAAACCCCGCCGAGCGGGGTAGGGATGGCGTGGCTTGAGACTGCCCCTCATTCACATTCGGGGCTGGTAGAAGGCTGGAGCGGGGTAGGGATGGCGTGGCTTGAGACTGCCCCTCATTCACATTCGGGGCTGGTAGAAGGCTGTGCCACCTATGAGAGGCTCCGCTTAGCGGCGGCGGCGGCGGGCGAGCAGGCCGAGGCCGCTGACCGCGAGCAGGCCGGTGCCGGGCGCGGGCACGAAGAAGACGTTGCCTTGCATCGGGGCGACATCGAGGTTGAGTTCCATGAGGCCCCCGAGGGTGAGGCCCTGTATCTCGCTCAGGTAGGGGAGCAGGTCGAGATCGTTGAGGTAGAAGAAGCGGTCGCCGTCGCGCATGCGCATGAACTGGTCGGCCATGATGGCTTCAAAGAGCGTGCCTTCGAGGGAGCCGAGCATTTCGAGCTCGGCCATGATGCCGACCCAAGCGTCGATGTCGTCGGCGTCCGCGTAGACATCGGCCATGCCGTCGTGGGCCATGATGAGGTCCGACCAGTCGAGGCCGTAGGCCTCGCGGAGCGCGTTGTAGTCGCCGATGCCGTGGTCGCGGCCTCGCATGAGGTTAAGGCTCAGGAGGTCGAGCCCGCCCTGGCCCGGCTGGCCGAAGAGAAAGTTGCGGACGCCGTCGATGACCTGCGTATCGAGCGCTTCGGACTGCTGACGGGTAAGACCCGCGAGGATCTCATCGACGGCGCTGGCATCGTCAAAGACGCTTGGGTTGAAGAACGCCTGACGCAGCGAGAGCTCGCCGGTGCGTTCGCCCTGCGCGTTGAACATGGGCAGGGTGTCGTTGAGCATGGTGTGCCCGAAGCGGAAGGCGGTGGTCGTGAACTCGATGGACATGCTGGGATCGACCGAGTCGTTGTAGCCCTGGTAGGAATCAAGCTCGATGCCCATCGCGGGCAGCCATTCCTCGTAGGTGATCTTCTGGATCTCGGCTCCGACGATTTTGCGGGCGGTCTGGTAGACCTGTTCATCGCTCCACGCGGGGTTGTCGGCGCTCAGCCGGTCGGCCCAGCGGTTGTGCTCGCGGACGAACATGGTGTGGGTGGCGGTGAGGCCGGCCTGTTCGTTGGAGCGGATGTCGCCGGCGAGAAAGAGGTCGGGGCTGGAGCCGCCCGCGTTGTCGAGCCCGCCTGTGTTGCGGGGCATGAGGTTGCCAGCGGAGGTTGCGAGCCGGCCGCCGTTGAAGCTGCGAAGGGCGCTGGCGCGGGTTTGGTCTGAGCCGTAGACGCCCGAGCCATCGAGGAAGTGCGTGATGGCGTTGGCGAACTGGCGGGGTGAATTGACGCCGCCGGTGAACTGCGAACGGGCCATGCTCATGGTCTGCGTGCCGGTGGAGTTGGGGTCGAAGTACGGATCGCCCATGGGGATATCGAAGCTGAGCGTTTCGTCGTGGCCTTCGAGGGCGAGGGAGAAGTCGTGGTCGATGAACTGGCCCCACTGCCAGAACATGCTGGAGAGGCCGAGCGCGTTGCCGCTGGCGGACTGCGTGCCCATCGCGTTAGAGGCCATGCGTGGCGAGGAGCGCGTGACGGGCGTGCCGAGGCCGTCGGCGTAGGCTGCGGGCGCGACGCGGAGCGTGAGTGAGTCGGTCGAACCCCACGCGGTGTTGGTGAGGTTGTTGGAGGAGCCGTCGATGGTCCTCCAGTCCTGTGCCCCGGCGGAGAAGGCGATCGAGGCGGCACCGGCCACGCTGAGAATGGTCTTGGTGTTCATGCTGGGGGCTGCTTTCTGTTCTCTCGACGCGGCCCGCTGGGGGCGGGGGCTGCGTCTGCGTTGGCACACCCGTCTCAACGGGCTAACGGTCCTCTGTTTCCAGTATTACACCAAGTACAGGATGAAACCCAGCGGAATCTGCTAACCGGTGTTCTTACTGGCTGGCCAGAGGGGCTGCGGGGAGTGGCTGTGCTGACTAGGCGGGGACGACCGCTAGAATCGGACGACCCCCGCTCTAGGCCGGGCCCGCTTGAGGCGGCTCGGTCGAGCTTTGTTCGGACGACCAGGAGACCACCGTTGGGCAAGACCCGCTACACCGATACCCCTGTCCACGGCCTGCTTCGACGGGTGCCGACTCCGCCCTTTGGCGAGTTCAAGGACCGCCACACGGTCTACTACGACGAGTACATCAAGACCGGCGGCTACCAGAGCCTGCACAAAGTGCTCGCGATGAAGCCCGAGGACGTGACCGCGGAGGTCAAGAAGTCCATGCTCCGTGGTCGCGGCGGTGCGGGCTTTCCGACCGGGCTCAAGTGGACGTTCCTGCCGCCCGTGCCCGATGGGCAGAAGCCCGGTGAGCCCGGAGCCGAGCGGTACCTAGCGGTCAACGCGGACGAATCCGAGCCCGGCACGTTCAAGGACCGGCTGCTGATGGACTTCGATCCGCACGGGCTGCTGGAAGGCATCGCGATTTGCTGCCACGCGTGCAAGCTGAACAGGGCGTACATCTTTATCCGCGGCGAGTACCACCACCAGGCGCACGTGCTCGAACAGGCGCTCAAAGAGGCGTACGAGCAAGGCATCTTTGGTGAGAAGGGCTTGCAGCTTTCCGCCGAGGCGGGCGAGAAGTTTCAGGTGGATTGCTACGTGCACCGCGGCGCGGGCGCGTACATCTGCGGCGAAGAGACGGGGCTGCTCGAGGCGCTGGAGGGCAAGCGCGGCTGGCCACGGATCAAGCCGCCGTTCCCGGCGATCAAGGGCCTGTTCGGCAAGCCGACGATCATCAACAACGTCGAAACGCTGATGCACCTGCCGACGATCTTTGAGTTCGGGGCCGAGTGGTTCATGGGCCAAGGCGTCGAGTCGACCGTGGGCGGCCCGCCCAGCTACGGCACCAAGCTGATGGGCGTGAGCGGGCACGTCAACAAGCCGGGCGTGTACGAGTGCGAGCTTGGCATCCCGCTTCGCACGCTGGTCGAGGACCTGTGCGGCGGCATGCGCCACGGCAAGAAGTACAAGGGCGCGATCGCGGGCGGCGTGTCGATGGGCATCCTCGGCGAGGACCAGTACGACGCGGAACTCGACTTCGACATCGGCCGGAAGTACAACGTGCTCGGCCTGGGCACGGCCTGCCCGACGGTGTTCGATGAGGACACCGACATGGTCGCGGTGGCTCGGAACATCAGCCGGTTCTTCAAGCACGAGAGCTGCGGGCAGTGCACGCCCTGCCGAGAGGGCAGCGGCTGGCTCTACCAGCTGCTGACTCGGATCGAAGAAGGGCACGGCAAGACCAAGGACCTGGACCTGGCTCTGGAAGTGGCGACGAGCATGGGCTCGATGCCGGGCACGACGATCTGCGGCCTCGCCGACGGCAACAACTGGGCGGTGCGGACGATCATGAACAAGTACCGCGATGAGTTCGAGTCTCGGGTGACGCGTTCTGTGGTGCCGGTGACGGTGAGCGTCGGGGCGATGGCGCGGGGGTAGGGCTTGACGGAGAATCCGGCTGCGTGTATGGTATATGTATGGGCTCAAGAATCAAGCCATCGGGCAAGGTCTTCCGTGACCCGGTGCACAACCTGATCAAGATCGAACCTGGCGACGAAGTCATACTCGCCTTGATCGACACCCCCGAGTTCCAACGCCTTCGTCGAATAAGGCAGTTGGGCGTGAGCTATCTCACTTACCACGGTGCTGAACACTCTCGCTTTGTGCACAGCCTCGGAGTGTTCTCGTTTGCGCAAACGATCATCTCAAGGCTCCGGTCACGGTACCTTAACGAAACCGTCAGCGAATACCTCCTCGATCATGCTTTGATTACCAAGTGCGCCGCGCTGTTGCACGACATTGGCCACGGGCCGTTCTCACACACGATCGAACGATCGTTCGCCGGGTTTAACCACGAAGAGCGCACGGCTGATCTGATCCGAGATCCGAAAGGCTCCATCCAGCCAATACTTGGTGCCCTAGCTGGAGATGTGGCCGATCTCATCGCGCACGCCAGTCCGCATACGTTGCTTACGGACATCGTCTCAAGCCAGCTTGATGCAGATCGTATGGACTACTTGCTTAGAGATTCTCTCGCGACAGGTGTCCAATACGGTCGCTATGACCACGACTGGCTCATTAACGCGATGTGCGTCGGTTTGAATCCGGGTGGCGAAGCAGAGAAAGCCGGGATCAGACAATGGAGGCTATGTCTCGATGCGAACCGGCCGACTGACGCTGCCGAACAATTTATTTTCGCCCGGGAGCACATGTCCTCGCAGGTTTACTACCATCGCGTGACGCGCGGATACGAAGTTCTCTTGCTGAATCTCTTTGGCCTAGCCAGGGATTCTTTTGAGAGCGGATTCCTTCCAAGCTCAACACCAGAATCGGTGTCCGAGTTCTTGCGACTAGAAGGCAACCTGGACAGAGAGCATTGGCTTCGATTCGATGAGGCTGCCATGAACTCGGCCTTTCATGCGTGGGCTGAATGCACACACCCATCCAACTCAAGTCTTTCCCGGCTGGCTAAAGCATTCTTGTTCAGGAACCCCGTCTATTCCTCTATCGAGCTGTCGCTCGTCAGAGACCAGTTCCGTCTCGGAAGAACTCTCGATCAAGCTGGTCTTCGGCAAGGTATTGACTGGGAGATTGATGACGGGTCAATGACAATTTACAAGGGAATTCGCCGGGCGGCCAAGGGACGTGGCGGCGGAGAATCTGAAGACGTGGTAGAGTCTATTTTGGTTGCAGATGGCCACCCTGAGTCGATCGCGCGGCCTATTGAAACCGTATCCGGGCGGTTCAACCAGATCGATTCGGAAGCTCGCTCTTTCAAGCGATTGTACTTTGACCGTGACAAGCTGGATCAATTCTCCAGAGTCGATGGCTTTCCGAAGCTCCAGTTCCAAGGGAAGGAACCCTGATGAACCGACTACTTAATGTCGCCCAACTGTTGAATACCTGCGGCGCAATTGAAGGGCGAAAGAAGCTCCAGAAGATTGTTCACCTGCTCTCAGAGCACGGATTTAGACAGGACTTCAGCCATCGATTTGGGTATCTACACTATGGGCCATACTCAAGTGAGCTTCGCGACGACCTTGATGCACTCGTGGGCAGCGACGAACCGCTCGTGCGAGAAAGCGAGAAGGCAAAGGGTGATTACACTACCTATCTCTACGAGGCTTCTGGGTCGCTGACCTCTCTGCTTTCAGAGATTGGAGCAGACAATGAGCCAGAATGGGCAGGTCTAGCGAAGTCGCTCAATCGGCGGGAAGCTCAGGATCTTGAGGCGCTCAGTACAATCGTTTACCTCCGTCGACTCGGACACTCGGGCTCTGATCTCCGCAAGAAGTTCACCGATCTCAAGCCCTCTCTTGCAGAAAAAGCGGATGCTGCTATTCAGGAGTCGGATGAGTACGTCCAAACGCCCTAGACCTGGAATATCCTCTCACTGGTGGCTGCTTCGCGTCTAGCGTTCACTCTCTCGCATCGCTAAGCCGATAACACCGGCATGAGTGCAGCTCCATTCGACCCCGTCCGCGCGATGGCCGATGCACGCCACGAGTTCGGCGAGCACGGCGGTGTCAACATGTCCATCGAGGCCTCCACGACGTTCACCGTCATGGATGCCCGCACGATGCCCGAGATCTTTCAGGGACACGCCGGGCCCGACCAGGGCGGGTGCTACCTGTACGGCCGGCACTTCAACCCGACGGTCTACGCACTGGGCCGGTCACTGGCCGCGATGGAGGGCACGCAGGCGGCGTACCCCTGCGCGAGCGGGCTGGCGGCGATCGCGTGCACGCTGATGCAGCTGTGCGAGCCGGGCGACCACATCGTCGCGGCCAACACGATCTACGGCGGGACGTTCGCGCTGCTCAACGACTTCTTCCCGGCGCGCACGGGCGTGACCGCGACGTTCGTGGACATCACGGACGCCGATGCCGTCGAAGCCGCGATGACCGAGCGGACCAAGGTCGTGTTCGCCGAGAGCGTGTCCAACCCGACGCTCAAGGTGACGGACCTGCCCGCCATCGCACGGATCGCGCACGCTCGCGGCGCGGCGTTGGTAGTCGACAACACGTTCAGCCCGCTGATGATCTCACCCGCCAGCCACGGCGCAGACGTGGTCGTCCACAGCCTGACCAAGTACATCAACGGCGCGAGCGACATCATCGCGGGCGTGATCTGCGGCAGCAAAGAATTCGTCTCAGGGTTGATGGACCTCAAGCTCGGCTCGCTCATGCTGATGGGCCCGACGATGGACCCGCAGACAGCGTTTGCGATATCGATGCGCTTGCCGCACCTGCCGCTGCGGGTAAAGGAGCACGCCCGGCGCGCACAAGAATTCGCCGATCGGCTCAGCGAGCGGGGCTTGCCCGTCGAGTACCCGGGGCTTGCATCCTCCACGCAGCGAGAGCGGCTGGCCGGGTTGTCGAACCCGGGCTACGGCTACGGCGGCATGCTCACGCTGGACCTTGGCACCACCGAACGCGCGTTCAGCTTCATGGAGTACCTCCAGAACAAAGAGGGCTTCGGGTACATGGCGGTGAGCCTGGGGTACTTCGACACGCTTATGTCGTGCTCGGCGAGTTCCACTTCAAGCGAGATGAGCGAGGACGCGATGCACGAAGCGGGAATCTTGCCGGGGCTGGTGCGCGTGAGCATCGGGTTCACCGGCGACCTCGAACAGCGGTGGGAGCAGTTCGAGCGGGGTCTGAAATCAGTCGGGATGATCGGCTAAGCAGGGCCGCTGTCCGGTCTGCCCTCGCCTTCAACC
>CAYGSG010000047.1:0-21408 GCA_964352615.1 uncultured Phycisphaeraceae bacterium | reverse complement strand
GCACCGGCACCCCGATCGTGTTCCTGCACGGGCTCGTCGGGCTCAACGACCACTGGGAAGACGTCGCCTCGCGCATCCAGTCGCGGGCGCGGTGCGTGCTGATGGAACTCCCGCTGCTCGATCTCAAGGGCGACGACTGCTCGATTCTGGGCGTGGCGGCTCTCACCCAGCAGGCGCTGCGCGCGCACCTTGGCGGTCAGCCGGCGATCGTGGTGGGCAACTCCTTCGGCGGGCATGTCGCGCTGCACCTCGCGCTGAGCCACCCGGAGCTGGTCCGCGGGCTGGTGCTCGCGGGTTCAAGCGGCCTGATCGAGCGGTCGACCGTGCGCGATGTGCAGGTCCGCCCGAGCCGGGCTTGGCTCGAAGAGAAAATCGGCGAGCTGTTCTTTGATCCAAAGCACGTGCGCGAGTCGGACATCGACCGCGCGCACGAGGCGCTGAGCCACCGTCGGCGGGCGCGAGCGATGGTTCGGCTGTCGCGTTCAGCGCGCAAGAACCACCTGGGCGCGCGCATCGGGGAGCTGGCTGCACCGACGCTCCTGATCTGGGGCAACCAGGACGTGGTCACGCCGCCAGAAGCAGCACGCGAGTTCTACCGCCTGCTGCCGGATGCAAGAATGATCTGGTTCGACCAGTGCGGGCATGTGCCGATGGTGGAGAAGCCCGACGACTTTGCCGAGGCGCTGCTGGCGTTTGTCGCCGAGATTGACCCGGAGGCCAGCTAGTGGCCCTGACCTCGCTCGTGGGCCGGGCGGTTTCGCTGCGGGTCGCGGCCCGAGCGCGTTCACTCGGTAATGCCGCCTGGTGGGGTGCGAACACGGGGCACATCCAGACAGCTTCGCTGCGAACGCTCCTACGAAAGGCAGCAAAGACACGCTTCGGTTGCGCGCACGGCTTTGCCCGAATTGCACGCTGCGATGGTGCTGAACTATGGAATGCCTACCGCCAAGCGGTTCCGATCCGCGATTGGTACGGCTTTGCCGACGACATCGCCTCGATGCGTGAGGGCACCGAGCCCGATGTGCTCTGGCCGGGTTTGGTCCGCGACTTCGCGCAGACCAGCGGCACGACATCGGGCGACAAGTTCATACCGGTTTCGCGCGCGATGATGCGGTCCAACTATCGAGCCGGGCTCGATATCTTTGCGCACGCTCAGCGGTTCGGGTTGTCGTTGCCCGACCTGTTCGCGGGCGGGGCGTTGTTTTTGGGTGGCTCGACCAAGCTGACCCAAGGCCCCGGCGGTGTGCGCACGGGCGATCTTTCGGGGCTGAGCACGCGGCTGATCCGCTGGCCGATCTCGGAGGTGTACCTTCCCGGCCCGGGCATCGCGCTGATGGACGACTGGCCGAAGAAGATTGATGCGATGGCTGAGCTGTGCGCCCAGCGTGATGTGCGGATGGTCAGCGGGATGCCGAGTTGGGCGGGCGTGCTGTTCGAGCGCATCCTTGAGATCACGGGCAAGTCCTGCATGGCCGAGGTTTGGTCCAACCTGCGGCTGTTTGTGCATGGCGGGGTGAGGTTCGAGCCGTTCATGCCGAGGTTCACCGAGCTTTGGCGCGGCACCAACACGGCGGTCGCACTGCCCGATCGGCTCGAGCTGTACCCGGCGAGCGAGGGCTTTGTCGCGATGCAGGACGCGCCCAATCCAAAGGGCGAGCGCTTCGTGCAGCCGAGCATGCGGCTCAACACCGACATCGGCTTAGTCTTCGAGTTCGTGCCGCTCGGTGAGATCGACGACGACGAGCCGAGCGCCCTCGCGGCCCACGAGGTCGAGCCGGGAGCGCGGTACGTCGTGGTGCTTACGACGTGCGCAGGCTTGTGGCGGTACGTGCTGGGCGATGTGGTCGAGTTTGATTCGGTCCCCGCGCAGGGCACGCCCGCGAGGCTGCGGATCGTGGGTAGGCACCGGCACTTCATCAACGCGTTCGGCGAGAACATCATCGTCGAGCACATCGAGCGTGGTGTGAGCGAGGCTGCGCGCGCCACAGGCGCGGAGGTCGGGGAATTCAGCGCCTGCCCGGTGTACCCCGAGCCGGGGCGGACGGGCAGCCTGGAACTGGCTGTCGAATTCCGCAGGCCGCCCGATTCGGTCGAGTGCTTTGCTCGGGCGTTTGATGCAGCGGTCAAGGCGTGCAACGTGGACTACACGACCAAACGCACCGCTGATCGCGGCATGGGGGTGCCCCGCGTGAGCCCGGTGCCGATGGGCAGCTTCCACCGCTGGATGGAATCCCGGGGCAAGCTGGGAGGCCAGCACAAGTGCCCCAGGTGTGCAAATCACCGCGAATACGTGGATGGAGTGCTGGATTTGGCAGCCGGGTCGAACTGAGCGGGCCGGGCGCTATCGTCTCTTGCAGGAGAAGCCGAACAATGACGATGACCGACAGCAACAAGAGAGCCACGGCCAGCTGCGACGAGGTGGTGCGGGCCTGCGAGCGCATTCTTGGGCAGTGCGAGGCGCTGGCTTGCGCGCTCGACGATGGTGCCTACACCGCTGAATCCAAGCTGCTCCAGGGCGGAACCATTGGCAAGCACCTGCGCCACACGCTGGATCATGTGGCGGCTGCTGTGAGCGCAGCCGGTGCAACCCAACCCATCGATTACGACCACCGCCAGCGTGGCGGCCGCGTCGAGTGCAACCGAGCCGAGGCCGCGCAGGCCATCGCTGATGTGTGCGACCAGTTGCGTTCGCTCGATGCTGGCGAACTAAGCCAGCCGGTGCGTGTGCGGTGCATGCTGTCGGGCGCGGGCGAGCAAGCGGAGTTGGGCTCGACGCTCGGCCGAGAGCTGGCCTTTGCGATGCACCACGCGATCCACCACCAGGCGATGATGCGAGCCATCGCGATCGAACTCGGCGCTGAAGTGCCCGAGGACTTCGGCGTGGCGCCCGACACGCTTCGGCATCGCGGCGAGGCCTGCGGATAAGGGGCATCAGCGGTGTGCACGGTCAGCGTGATCCCGAAGCGCGATGCGAGCGGCGCGCTCGTCGGTCTGCGACTGGTGAGCAACCGCGACGAAGGCCGGGACCGGCCCGAGGCCATCGCTGAACAGTGGCACGAACTTGCCGGTGGCGTGCACGCGGTCTGGCCCACCGACCCTCAAGGCGGCGGCACGTGGATCGCCGCGACGGATCGCGGGCTCGCGCTGACGCTGCTTAACGTGAACAACCACTGGGGCATCGTGGGCGAGGCCTCGCGGGGCATGGTGATCCCGGCAGTGGCCGATGCGGGCAGTGCTGCCGAAGCGCTGGAGCGGGCAGCCGGGCTGGACCTGCGCCGGTTCTCGCCCTTTCGGCTGGTGGCGGCGGACGTACAAAACGGCTTCGCGGTCGGCGATCTTCGCTGGGACGGCAGGGGCGCCGACCTGACTTGGCACGAATCTGGTCCGGTGGCTTTTGCCAGTTCGGGGTTGGGCGATGGGGTGGTCGAACCCAGGCTCGGCGTGTTCGAGCGGCTGGTCCTGCCCCATCCGACTGTCGAAGCTCAGGACCGGTTCCATGCGCACGGCTGGGACCCGCTGACGGATGACCGCAGGGCTTGGGCCGAGAGCGTGCTGATGAGCCGAGCGGGGGCCAGAACCGTCAGCGTGAGCGTCGTCGAGATTGAGGGCCAAACTGCGGCCCTCTCGACAAGGCTGATCGAGGAGACCGCCGAGCAGTTGGCGATGGTGCGGCAGCACTCGCCCGATGGTGCAGCGGCAGGACGCAGATCGTGCGATGCACCCGAAGCTGAGGCCGTTGGCGCTGCCCGCCGATGACTGTCCGATGCGGCTCGGGGTTGCTACGCTCTGCCCATGCCAGAGTTCATTACGGCCCAGCTCGAAAGCCTGCTGACCGCTCAGTTCATCGTGAGCGTGGTCACCATCTTGCTGGTGGTGCACGTCATCCTGCTGACGGTCGCGTACCTGATCTATCTTGAGCGAAAGCTGTCGGCGTACATCCAGGATCGGCTCGGCCCCAACCGGGTGGGCTTTGACTTTGGCTTGCCGTTCTTGAGCTTTCTGAAGGGCTGCCTGGGGCTCGGTCAGCCGCTGGCCGACGGGCTCAAATTCCTGCTCAAAGAGGACTACGCCCCGACCCGTGTGGACAAGGCGCTGTTCACGCTGGCCCCGATCATTATCATTGTGCCGGCTCTGATGGGCTTTGTCATCATCCCGTGGGGCGGCGTGTGGGACATGCCCGGATTTACGATCCCCATAATCGGGATCGATGTCGCGGGTGGGCCGGTCCATGTGACCGGCGCTGCGGTTAACGTGGGCATCATCTACCTGCTGGCGATCGCCTCGCTGGGCGTGTACGGCGTGACGCTCGGCGGCTGGGCGTCCAACAGCAAATTCTCGTTCATCGGCGGCTTGCGCGCGACGGCTCAGATGATCAGCTACGAGATTCCCCTGGGCCTGAGCCTGCTGGCGGCGCTGCTGCTGACCGGCACGGTGATGCCCGAGGGCATCATCCGCTACCAGGTGGACAACGGGTGGCTGATTTTCAGCCAGCCTGTAGCGGCGGTGATCTTCTTCATGGCGATCCTCGCCGAGGCCAACCGGGCGCCGTTTGACAACGCCGAGGCCGAGCAGGAACTCGTGGGCGGGTACCACACCGAGTACAGCTCGATGCGGTTCGCTCTGTTCTTCCTCGCTGAATACGCGCACATGGTCACAAGCAGCGCGTTCTTCGCGCTGATGTTCCTGGGCGGCTACCAGCTCTTGCCCTTCGTTGGTGACCCGCTGACGAGCCCCGAAGCGGTGAGCTTCTGGGCGGTGCTCGCCAAGTTCGGCGTGTTCATGGGCAAGGTGGTCCTGCTGATCGCGTTCATGATGGTGATCCGCTGGACGCTGCCCCGACTGCGGTACGACCAGGTGATGACGCTCGCGTGGCAGAGCGTGATCCCGATCTCGCTGATCGTGGTTGTCGCGACCGCGGTCATGATCTACCTGGGCCAGACCGGCGTGCTCGCGATGCTCGGGCTGAACCTCGTGATCGTGCTGGGGATATTGGTGGCGCAGGCGTTCATGCCGGTGACCAACACCAACGCCAAGCTGCCGCTTTATGGCTCGCGCTTCAACCCCGTGCCGGGCGAGTTTGTGAACACCCGTCCCACGGACCCGACCGCGCTCGAGGACCGACCCGAGCAGGGGACCGCACCCCGCGCGGTGTGAGGCTGGGCTCTACTTCCTTGGCATCACTGCCTGGGCCTTACTGTCTTGGTAGCACGTCGCTGGGTTGTTCTGAGATGAACAGCGTGGGGATGATGTACCCGCCCTGATGGCTCGCCACCACTCGGCCGCTGATGTGGAACGTCCAAGAATCGCCCCGGCTTGAAGCCTGTCGCTCCATCAATTCGAGCAGTTGGCACGGGACGACGGTCAGCGGCGGCTCGTGGTTGTCGCCGTCTTGGTCGAACCGTATCTGCCAGCGCCCGCCGAGGTCACGCACCATGCGCGCACGCCGGCGGATGATCTGCGTGCCGGTGACCACCGGCGTGGCGGCCTGTTCCTGCGCATCGAGGCGCGGGTCGTTCATGGCTGGATCGAGCGCGCGCGGCGAACGGTTCTCTGAGAGCAGTTGCTCGGTGAGCGCCGTCACGCGCGGATCGAGCACGGAGGCTGGGTCGGTCGTGTCGGGCTCGGCCGGTTTGGGCTGGGTCGGGGTTGTGGGGTCAGGGTCGCCTGGGCCATCGGCATCCACGGGCGTAGGGCTGACCGGCTGAGTTTCGACCGGCTGAGCTGCTTGCATCGGCTGGTCGAGCGCCTCGGGCGCGAACGCGGAGACCACGAGCAGGTTGCGACCCTTGTAGACGAACACCTCGCCGCTGACTCGGCCGGTCCATCGGTACGAGCCATCGATCTGCGCGCGCAGCCGGTCGCTCTGGTTCGAGGGCGAGATGAGGAACACGGGCGATTTCTGCTCGCCGGGCTCGACAGCGGGCGCGAAAATCAGGTCGCCCGTCTCGATGAGGTGCATCACGCCGAGCCTGCGGATGAGAAAGCTGCCCTCGGCGGCGGTCTTGCCGCCGGGTCTTGGGATGTCCAGCGCCTCAAGCTGCGGCACGACCGGTCTGATCCTCTCGGGCGGAGTCGGCTGGTAGCGCGGGTCGACATCGGGCTTGGGCAGGCGCTCAGGAGGCTGGGTCGGGGCATCCTGGGCTTTGGCATTGGTCGTGGGCAGGCCAGCGGTAGCGAGCAGCGTGCAGAGCAGGGCGGCGCTTGGAGTGGTCGGCATGGCCATGAGGGTACCTCGGAGAGTCAGCGGGGGAGAGTTCGCGGGCGCATTGACCACGCCATCGGCCACCGATACGGTCTGGCTGAAGGCCGGGGCCCCAATGCCCGGACTTTGGCCGGCCGTGTGCCCGAGTGGACTAAGGGAACGGATTGCAAATCCGTTGTGCGAAAGCCAGTCGTGGGTTCGAATCCCACCGCGGCCTTTTGGGGACAGCACCCATGACAGGGACGGGCCATCACGCTTGGCGGGGTGGCCTTCTTTGTGCGCCGGGCGGGGGGGCGAGCCGGGTTACTGCGCCCGTTCTGACCGCTGGGCTCTGCGCAGGTAGAGCTGGGGGTTGACGAACTCGAAATCGTCGATGTCCGTGTTGGCGCGCTTGACCGCCCGGATGAGAATCGTGTTCTCGCCCTCGCGCAGCCAGTCGGCGGGCACGCGGGCGATGAACTCGCCGAAGCTGCCGTCGCCCGGTGATTCATCCAAGCGTGTTGGCAGCTCGCGCCCGTTGATGAAGATGAGGTTGGGGTTCTGCACGCCGCGAGCCATCATGCGGATGGCCGCCATGTTGATCACCGGCGGGAGCTGATCGGGCGCGAGCACGAAGGTGCGCTCGTAGGTCAGGCCCTCGCTGTCGACCTGAAACTGGCTGTTGATTCGGCCGCTGAATTCGTCGTTGCCGAGGTGGCGGACCTGCGGGTCGTCTTCGAGCGCGATGATGGATCGGCTGCGCGGGTTGAGGCGGAACGTGACCGAGGCGCCGTCGTCGCCCACGTCGGCTTCAGCGATGTTGACCGACTCCGACAAATACCCCTCGGCGGACGCGGTGAGGGCTGCGAACTCAGGGAGTTGATCGGGCGTGATAGCGAACCGGCCGTCGTCGCTGGTCGTGGTCTCGCGGATCTGTCGGTCGTCGCCGTCGAGCAGCACGGTGGCCTCGGCGATGGGCTGATCGGTGCGCGCATCGAGCACCAAACCCGAGATCACGCGGGCGACGGGCATGACCGGAGTCGCAAAGGTGGGCACGGCCAATGCAGCGAGCGGCTGGGGCGGGGCGATGCTGGGCATGGTGATGCTGGGCGCTGCGGGGGCATCGGTCATCTTCATCGCAGGCGTTTGCTGGGGGGTGACGGCTTGGGCCACGGTCTCGATGCGCTGGCTCTCGCCAGGCTGCACCGAAACAACTGCCCGCGTCGCGGGCTCATCGACACTTGCTCGCGAGCTTTGGGCGTTGCCTTGCTCGTGTTCAGCCAGGCGCTCGCCGGTGGGCATGGCGGGAGCGGCCAGTTCGCCAAGGTCAAGCGTGGGGAGCGGCACCGCAGCGGCAATCGGCTGAGCGGGCGCTCCGGATGGCGAGACCGACGGCTGGATGGAAGGCGCCTGCGCGGCGCGCGTAGCTGGCGAGTCGGGGGCTTGGGTCGCAAACGCCTGGCTGGCCGAGGGCGTTGGCGCATCGGGCCGACCTGAGAGCGGGGCGGCGGTTGGGATCGGTGTGTCGCGCGAGCCGGACTCGGCGCTGGCTGAGCGTTCAGCGGTGGGCAGTGCGCCCGGCGTGCTCTGCGGGAGATCCAATGCAGCCGGTGCGGGAGCGGCTACGACAGCAACAGGCTGGACCGATGGTGGCGTGCGCGCGTCCGCGACGGCCTGCCGAGCTGCGGGGGCCGTCGCCGAGGGCGTGGTGGTTTCGATGGCGGCGGCGGTCGCACCTGTCGGGCTAGGGGCTGCGGTCGGGCGGGATGTATCGGTCAGGCGGGAATCGGTTGAACGCTGCTCACTCGTCGCAGAGCGAGCGCGGGTGGGCATGGAGGATCGCTCGATGGCGACCTCCGCCGAGCTTGCAGCGGGGGTGGGCGCTGCGTTCACGGTGGTGCTGGGCGTGGCCGCGGTCATGCGAGATGGCGCCGGGGCAGCGCGCGCAGCAGGTGCCTGCGTGCGGTGTTCGGTGCTTGGTTGAGCGGTTAGCGCTGGCAGCTCGCGCGCCGTATCGGTAACGGGCTGTTTGGCGCTGGCTGCGGAGGCTTGCAACTGGCTGGCGGCTGCAGCGGCGGAGCGGTTGGTGGTGAGCGCGACGCGTGTTTGCTCGGTGCCGGTTTCGCCGGGCACGCCCGCGTGGATGTCCCAAAGCCCGAGCAGCACGGCGAGCAGGGCATGAATCGCGATGGACGCGAGCACGCAGCGGGCCATGAGGCCGAGCGTGCTAAAACGCTGCTGCCAGTCGCCCGAGCGAACGCTGCGCTGAAGGCCCGCGAACAGCAGCACGAGCGCCAGCGCGAGCAGCAGCCACGGCAGGATGCGCAGCAGGTCCGCGAGCACAGCGAGCGAAGCCCACCGCGTGCGGACGGTCTTGTACACCTCGCGTGCGGTGGTCTGCTGGTAGGCGGCGGTGGTTGGTGCGCCCGCGTCGTCGGCCCGGCGGAAGCGGAGCCTGAATCCAGCGAGGTCGAGCGCCGGGTCGAGTTCGTCGCTTGCGGTGTTGACCTCTTTGCCGAGCCACCACGCTGGGCCGGGCGTGCCGGCGGTCATGCGCGCGCGGTAGAGATCGAACCCGCCCTCGCCGCCCGGGCGGTCTGAGGCAAAGTAGAGGAAGTCACCCGACGGGCTGAACGCGGGCGAGCGGTTGCTGACAGGCGCTGCGTCATCTTCGGGCGGTGTTTCGGCAGCGGCTATCCGCTTGCCAGTGCGAAGGTCGAACAGCGCGAGGCTGCTCGGGCTGTTGCGGTCGGCTTGTTCGACGAAGCAGAGAAGCGAGCCGTCCGGCGAAATAGCAGGCGAAAGCTCGTCAATTGCCGAGGAGCCAAGCTGCGAATAGACACTGGCTGCGAGTTTGGCTGATGCCCAGCCCGCATCGGTACTCGGCGCGATCCAGAGGTCGTAGCCGCCTTGGCCCCCCGCGCGGTCGCTGGCGAACCAGAGCGCCCCGGTGGGCGCGTACGCGGGCGAGATGTCGTGGTCTTGGCTTGATGCGATGAGCAGTCGGCGCGGCGTGGACCACTGGCCGCTGGCGAGAAGCGACTCGTACAAGTCGAGGTCGCCATCAGGCCCGGGCGCAGAGAAGGCGAATCGCGAGCCATCGGCGCTGAAGCTGCCGCCTTGGGCGCCTTGCGGCAGCGATTCCGGCTCAAGCTGCTCGGGCGGCTGCCAGAGGATGTCGCGAGGCTTGGCATCGTCGGTAGCAAGGTCGATGGTTGCGTCGTCGGTGAGGACTTCGACCGTGGTGCTGCCCGCGTACCAAGCGAACGCGCCGAGCCCGCCGAGGAGCACGGCGGCGCCGATCAGGATGGAGCCAAGAGATGGTCGCACGGGATGGGCTCTCTGCGAATGGCGCGTTAGTTGGCAGGCACGGTATCGAGGAACGGCTCATCGACGCCCGCGCTCTTGCAGGCATCGAGGACGGTCGCGACCTGGCCGTAGGAAGCGTCTTTGTCGCCTCGAATGGTGACCTTCTGCTTGGGGTTCTGTTCGAGGGCGTCCGTGATGATCGTGCGAAGCTGGTCGACGGTGATCTCCTGGCCGCTGACGATGACGGTGCCGGCGCTGGTGACGTTGATGATGAGTTCGCGGAGCGCAACCGAGATGGGCGAGCCGCTCTCTGCTTCGGGCAGACCGATCTTGATCTCGCGCTCGATCTGGTGGTACGTCGTGGTGACGAGAAAGAAGATGAGCAGCAGGAAGACCATGTCGATGATGGGGGTCATCTCGATGGTGGGGCCTGACGACGCGGCTTTGGAACCGATCAGCATCGGGCGCCCTCGTTGGGAGCGGAGGCGGGCGAGCCGTCGCCGTTGTGGCTTGCGCTGGAATTGGAATCAGGCTTGGCCTCGGCGGTGCGCGCGGGCATCGCATCGCGCGCGTGGTTGTTGACAAACTCGATCGCCATGCGGTCGAGCTCGTGGGTCAGGTGCTCGACCCGGCCCGCGAGCAGGTGGTACAGCACGAGCGTGGGCATGGCTACGAGCATGCCGGCAGCGGTGGTGATCATCGCCTCGTAAATGCCAGTCGCGAGCAGTTCGGCCTTGCCCAAGGCTTCGCTCGAGAGCGCGACGGTCTGGAACGCACGGATCATGCCGAAGATGGTCCCGGTGAGGCCGATGAGCGGGGCGACCGCGGTGATGACCACGAGCACGCGGAGCCTGCGGCGCATCGCGAACACCTGGTGCTCACCCTCGGCGGTGAGGTGGCGTTCGAGCGTGGCGGTGCTCTGGCCTACGCGCTCGATGCCCGCAGCGAGCATCTGCCCGGCGGGGCTGGGCTGCTGCTTGGCAAACGCAGCGGCGTCGGTACCGGCTTCGATCGCGTCCTCGGCCCGCTCAGCGATCTTTGGCGGGATGATCTTGTTCTTGCGGAGCACGGTAAGGCGCTCTGCGACGACCGCGATCGCAGCCAGCGAACACAGCGCCAGCGGGACCATCATGACCCCGCCCTTTTCGACGAAGTCCCAGGCGGATTGCACCGCGACATCGCTTACGGGCGTGGCCTGCGCAAGCGTCGTGATCGGGATGATGAACATAAGCGGCGGTCCTTCCTGAGACGCGCGTCGGGGCAGGTGGTCACGGACGAACTAGTTGAGGCGGTCGAGGCGTTCGCGGGCGAGCGGCGCCCACTGGGTTTCGCTGAAGCGTTCGATGACCTCGCGGTATTGGGCGCGGGCCTCACCGATCTTGCGGAGCTGTTCGAACGCGCGGCCGGCTTCGTACAGCGCAGCCGCGTTCCACTGCGGGTAGTCGTAGAGGATGTCCACGCGAAGGAGTTCGCGGACCGCGTCGTCGAAGCGCTGCTGTGCGAACAGGCACTCGCCGATCTGGAACTGCGCGCGTGCCGCGGTGGGGCCATCGTGGCCGCTGACGACCCGGGCGTACTGCTCTTTGGCGTCTTCGAGCTGGCCAAGGTTCTCGAGCGCCCAGCCGAGCCCGAAGCGGGCTTCAAACTCGAACGCGTCGGTTGAGTCATGCTCGGCTTGCTCGCGCAAGTAGCGTTCGTAGGCCTGCCGGCTCTTGTCCCACGCCTGGCTCTGGGCGTGGGCATCGCCGAGCCTAAGCAGCAGCGGTCCGAGCAGTTCATCACTTGCCTCCGGCAGCGCACGCTCGTAGGCGGCGGCGGCGTCTCGTGCCCGGCCAAGGGTGAGCAGCGAGTCGCCTAGCAGCACGTCGGCCGTCGTTCTGAGTTCGTGGTCTGCGTGCTCTTGCGCAAAGCCGTCGAGCAGGTCAACGACCTCGCCGTGTTCGTTGCGAGCCGATGCGAGGCGCGCGAGGCGGTAGACCAGCGTCGCGCGGGTGCTTGCATCAGCGAGCGAGCCATCGGCCTCGATCATCGCCTGCGCTTGGTTCAGCCAGTCCTCACTCTCGGCGAGGTGGTCGCGCTGAAGCTCGATCGCTGCACCCTCGAGCGCTGCGAACAGGCTGAAACGGTCGGCGGGCTCGCGGGTGAGGCCCGATACCAGTTCGAGCGCCGCATCAAGTTGCCCGCCTTGGCGTGCGCACCAGAGGAGTTCGTAGCGGGCTGCTCGCTCGGCTTCGAATGAGAGATCGTCCGAGCGGATCAGGCGCTCAAGGTCCGAGGCGGCATCATCGCACTCGCCCATGCGGGCCATGGCGATGGCGGCGTAGGCGCGCACGTCGGGATCGGCTGAACGCGAGGCCTCAGCGACGGATTCGAGATCGCCCGCACCAAGCTGCACACGGGTTCTGTTTCGGAGCGCTGCGGCCTGCGTTACTGGGTCATCGGCTGTCTCGGCGGCCCGGTTGTACCACGTTGCAGCGAGCGTGGCGTCTCCCTCGCGCTCGGCGATGTCGCCAAGGTGCAGCATCGCGTAGCCAGCGAATTCTGAATCGGGCGCGTCGCTGAGCAGTTGTTCGAGCGTTGGCCTGGCTTTACGGGGTTGGCCGCTCAGCAACTGCGTCTGTCCGAGTTCGAACAAGCCGTGCTGGGCGACGGCTTGGTCGTCCGAACGCGATGCCTGCTCGAACAGCGGCATGGCTTGGGTCGCGCGGCTCTGCCGTGAGAGCGCGAGCCCGAGCTTGAGCGCTGCCAGGTCCGCTTGCGGCGCACCGCGTTCGATTGCCAGACGGTACCAGCGCTCGGCTGCGTCCCATTGGCCGGTCTCAGCGGCGGCATCGCCGAGTACGAGCAGCCCGGGCAGCGCGAAGTCCGGCACGCCATGTTCGAAAAGCGGATCGAGCGTTTGGGCCGCGTCGTCGAGATCACCGCTCTGAGCGAGCGCGAGCCCGAGCTGGTAGCGGGCCTGATCGCTCGATGGATGATCGGGGTTGCTGCGGAGCCACCGCTTGAGGGCCTGCACCCCACGGCGTGGGTTGTCGCTGAGGCTCGCGGTCTGCGCGATGATGAGCTGCGCGTCTGCCTGCAAATCGCTGCGTTGAACAAGTTCTGCGCGCACGGCGGCGTCTTCGTAGCGTTCGAGCGCGAGCAGCGTTTTGGCAGCGGCCAGCTGGGCCTGATCGGCGATGGCGGCGGCCGGGTGTTCGAGGATGACGCGGTCGAAGCGTTCGAGCGCCCGCTCGCTCTCGCCCTGTTCGTAGAGCGCGACACCGAGGTCGTAGAGCATCTCGGCGTGCAGGGGTGAGTCGGCGTGCGCATCGGCTGCGGACGCGAGCAGGGTAATGGCCCGCTTGGAGTCTCCGCTGCGGAGGTGGGACTTGGCGGTCCAGTACGTGATGGTCGCGGCGAGGTCGGTGCCGCCCGCGTTGAGTGAACCGAGCACGGTTCGGCCCGGCTCGTGCTCGCCTGCGTCGATCAATGCGATGCCCAGTTCGAGGCTCAGCTGAAGGTCGTTCTGCGCTTCGGGCAGCCGATCTTGCAGGTTGCGTATGGCGAGCACGGCTTGGTCCGGCTCACCTGCTGCACGCATGAGGCGGGCGAGCCCGAGCGTAGCGGGCAGCGCCCACTGCGGGTCATCGAGCGTGGAAAGCGACGCGTACAGGCGGGCAGCGTCGTCGTTGAGATCGAGGGCGAGCATGGAACTCGCGCAGGCCATCGCGGCTTGTTTGCCGAGGTCATCGTTGCGATCAATGAGCGTGGCGAGCGCGGATGTTGCCTCGGCGTGCTCGCCTTCGTCGGTGAGCGAGAGGCCGGCGAAGAGCGTGGCGCGGGGCATGTCGGCTGCGCGCACGCCGTGGTGATCGAGGGCCTCGCGCCAGGCGCGCACGGCAGACTCGTGCTTGCCGGTGCGATGCAGGCACTCGATCCACAAGCTGGCGGCCTCGGAGGCACGGGCGTTTTCGGCGTTGGCGAGCCTGCGGAAGTCGCGGGCTGCATCGTCGAAATCGCCCTTGGCGTATAGGAGTTGGCCCTGCAAGAACGTGGCATCGAGCACGAAGGCGAAGTCGTCGCCTTCGATGAGGTCGAGCTGGGCGAGCGCGGCGTCGGCGTCGCCGGTGTGCGCGAGCGAGACGGCCAGGCCGTAGCGGGCGGTGTTGAGCTGGTCGGCGGGGGCGCCGCTTTGTGCGTCAGGTTGCGCATCGAGGAAGGCGCGGTACTCGGCTGCGGCTTCTTGGTAGAGGCCCCGGTTGAGAAAGCCGTTGGCGCTGAAGTACGCACGGGTGGCCCTGTCCGACTGGCCGTGGGCGGCCGGTGCCAGGCAGAGCGCCAGCCCGAGGGCGAGAGCCCGCCTAATTCGGTTCGGGCATCGAGCGGGCCGAACGGGCGAGGGGGCGGCGTCGGGATTGATCAACGGTTCTCTCCGGCGGATGAGGTTCATGCACCTAGCAGAGATGTTGAATAGGGAAGTCGCTGGCGGGGTTTCCTCGGTTTTCGTGGGAATCTTGCGAGAACATCACAAATGCATTCAAGTCATGAACTTACGACTTTCGGGCAGGCGATGCTCAGCGAGGGATGACGAGCGACCGCACCACATCGTCCAGCACGCTCTTGGCGCGGGCATCGTCGCCCGTGAGCGGCGTATCACGCAGCACCAGCCGGTGGAGGCAGACAGCGTCTACCGACTGGGAGATGTCATCGGGGATCAGGTAGTCGCGGCCTGCCATGAGCGCTCGGCCTCGGGCGCACTGGACCAGCGCGAGCGAGCCTCGGGGCGAGAGGCCCACGCGGATCTCGGGGTGTTCGCGGGTGGCGGTGGCGAGGGTGACGACGTAGTCGAGGAGTTGGCCGTCGGCTTTGACTGCATCGGTGGCTTCCTGTAACTCGATGACCGATTGCGCGGAGAGGACGGTGGGCAGCGTGTCGAGCACGTTGGCTGCGGGGCGGACCTCAAGCACGCGGCGCTCGGCTTCGGCCGATGGGTACCCAAGGCGGAGCCGGATGAGGAAGCGGTCGAGCTGGTTCTCGGGCAGCGCGTAGGTGCCCTCGAAGTCGTAGGGGTTCTGGGTGGCGAGCAGCATGAAGGGCTGATCGAGCTTGCGGACGATGCCGTCGGTTGAGACGGTGCCCTCGTTCATGGCTTCGAGCAGCGCGGTCTGGGTGCGGGGTGTGGTGCGGTTGATCTCGTCGGCGAGCACCATGTTGGCGAAGATGGGGCCGGGTTTGAAGATGAAGTCGGAGGTCTGTCGGTCGAAGATCGAGACGCCGAGCACGTCGCTGGGCAGCAGGTCGGGCGTGAGCTGGATGCGGGAGAACGAGGCATCGACGCTCTTGGCGAGGGCTGAGGCGAGCACGGTCTTGCCGACACCCGGCACGTCCTCGACCAGCGCGTGCCCCCGTGCGAGCAGGCAGCAGATGAGCTGATCGATCGCGTCGACCGGGCCAAGGTAGACCCGTGCGATGTTCTCTCTGAGCCGATGGATGCTGTCGGTCATGGGCGTGTGGTTCTCGCTTGAGGGTCAGTGGCATCGGCAGAAGCCACTGGAAGCCGTGTTATGGGGCGTCGGGCCTGTGGGTTTCATGAGTCTTGCGGATGGCTCAACCGATGACGCTCGTTGAACTGCACGGGGCGTTGCGGGCCTGGTGGAAGCATAGAGCAAAGACCGCGGCGGCGGGTACACTGGGCTTATCGCGGAAGGAACGTTCCAAGCAGAGCCCGATTCCGGGCCGGAGGGGACGCGCAGTGTGGTGCTCTACGGCAGCCCGGCGCTCGATCTGAGAGGATCGATGCCGTGTATTGCTTGTGGGTACGAATTGCGTGGGCTGTCGATCCGTGAATCCTGCCCCGAGTGCAGTTTGCCGGTGCGTGCCACGCTGCTGGCGATTGTCGATCCGTTGGCACCAGAGTTGTCGCCCGTGCATCGGCCGAGGCTGCGGGTCGCGGCGCTGTCGCTGTGGGCTGCGGCGGGCGTGTTCCTCGTTGTACTGACGTGGGGGCTCCGGCTGGATGACGCGATGACGGTGCTCTCGAACGGTTCGCGCCAGCTGCGGTGGCTTACGCCCTTTGGCGCCGCGGCCGTGATCGCCGCTGGCTTGGGCACGCTGGGCTTTGTTGCAGCGACCGCGGCTGCGACCGTTCGCCAGAGCCTGACGGCGCTGCTTGGGTCGGTGCTGCATATTCCGCTGGCGTGGCTCTACTGGCAGATTCATGTGTTGCAAGACGCGATGTTTCCGCTGCCTTACTTTGATGCGGCGTACGGCGGTGAGCGGGGCGCCGACCGCGCGCTGCTGGCGATCGCGTTCAATGGCTTGCTCGCGGTGATTGTCGTGCTGCTGAGGCCCTCGGCGAGGCTGCTTGTCAAGCGTTCAGCGGTGCTGAGGCGCAAAGCGGTCGATCGCCAGGCGCTGCTCATGCTGATCGCTTCGCTAACGATCGCATCGGTGGGGCAGGGGTTGTTGTTCTTGAGCATGACCTCGCTGTGGGTTGCGCCCGAGGGGCTGGGATCGCTGGGCACGGTGATGGTGGGGCTTGGCTCGGTGCTGCTGACGATGGCCGCGACGGCAGCGGTGTACGACACCTGCTTGCTATTGCCTGTGGTGCTTCGCCGGCCGAGGAGCCTTGAGGACGTGTTCCTGCCCAAGCATGACCGCGGCGCACCGGGCCAAGCAGACCGCAGTGGCGATGGGGAGCCCACGCGTGGTGGATGAGGACCGCGAGCGGTTTGACGCGATGGTTGAGGAAGCCATCAGTGAGCTTCCCGAGACCGTGCGGGGCTGGATACAGGAAGTGCCGGTGGTGGTGCTCGATGGGCCGACTCGGGCCATGCTTGAGGACTTGAGCGCCGAACCGTTCGAGCACAAACAGCTTCGCGAGCAGCTCTGCGGCTTGCACACGGGAGTTTCGCTGGCGGACCGCTCGATCGAGGTGCCCGAGGCGCACGCTCTGAACCAGATCCATCTGTTTCGGATAGGGATTCTGAACCACGCTGGGGGCTGGGACTGGCAGGACGAATCGGCCCAGAAAAGGCTGCGCAAGGAAATCCGAATCACGCTGTTGCACGAACTTGGGCATCAGTTCGGGCTCGATGAGGACGAACTGGAAGAGCTTGGGTATGGCTGACCAGGGCCGAGTTGGCCCCGCCAGCGGGCCCAGCCCATAGGTCGTTCAATGGGTCAGCCAATGGGTCAATCGGCGGGTTAGCGGGACGGTAGGACTTGGCGTAGGCTGGCTAGCACGCCGCGGCACAGGGCGCGGCCATGAACACCGAGAGGACACAACCATGCGCACACAGATCACTGCACTGCTCGCTCTTGCCACGGTCGGCTTGGCGGCTCCACTCGCGACCGCGGACGACGCGAAGCTCGGCTGGATCGAGATCAGCGGGGCGATGCCCGATGCGCCCGGGCCGTTCGACTGGCTCAGTCCGGACGCGCACACCTTCGGCGACCTGCTCGCGGCGTTCGAGGAAGCAGCCGAGGACGAGTCGATCGACGGCGTGATGGTGCGCCTGAAGGACGCTCAGCTCGGGTTTACGCAGATCGAAGAGCTCGGCAAGGCGATGAAGCTCGTGCGCGATGCGGGCAAGAAGGTGCATGTGTTCGCCGAGACGTACACGACGCCGGAATTTTTGGTGGCGTCGCACGCGGACGAGGCGATGATCCAGGCTGGCGGCGGGGTGTACCTCTCGGGCATGTACATGGAAGAGATGTACCTCGCCGACACGATGGCGTGGATCGGTGTGAAGCCGCAGCTCGTGCAGGTCGGCGCGTACAAGGGCGCCAACGAGACGATGATGCGCTCCGAGCCCAGCCCCGAGTGGGACCGCAACATCAACAGGCTGCTCGACGGGCTTTACGCGAACATGCGTTCGACGCTCAAAGGCGGTCGCGAGCTGAGCGATGCGCAGCTCGATGAAGCGATGAGCGATCTGTGGATGGGGCACGCCGAGGCCGCGGTCGCCCACGGGTTGATCGACTCGGTGATTGATCTGCCTGACATCAAGGACCATCTCGAATCCGCGTACGGCGGGGAGGTGACGTTCGACACGGGCTTGCTCGTGGCGCGCAGCGGCGGGCTCGATACGAGCGACCCGTTTGCGCTGTTCAGGATTCTGTCCTCGACCCCGAGCCACGGGCCGGACGGACCGGCGATTGCGGTGCTGCATGTGAATGGAGCCATCGTCGATGGTGATTCGTCGGCGGGCGGTCTGTTTGGTGGCAGCGGCACGGTCGGCAGCCGAACCATCCGCAACGCCATCGAGGACATTCTGAAGGAGGATGACATCGAGGGCGTGGTCGTGCGCATCGATTCGCCCGGCGGGTCAGCGACCGCGAGCGAAGTGATGTGGCAGGGTTTGCAACGGCTGTCGGCGGAGAAGCCGGTGTGGGTGAGTGTCGGGTCGATGGCGGCCTCGGGCGGCTACTACACAGCGGTCGGCGGCGACAAGATCTATGTGAGCCCTTCGAGCATCGTCGGTTCCATCGGTGTGGTCGGCGGCAAGCTGACCATGAACGAGGCGTTCGACCATGTCAAGCTCAACGTACACTCGCGTTCGCGCGGGCCGCGATCGGCGATGTTCGCCAGCGATTCGGCGTGGAGCGAGAGCGAACTGGCCGAGGTCCGCAAGAAGATGACCGAGACCTACGACCTGTTCACCAGCCGGGTGACCGCTGGCCGCGACGGGATCGATCTATCGAAGACCGCCGAGGGCCGGTTGTTCACGGGCAACCAGGCGATCGCGCTCAACATGGCCGACGCCATCGGCGGGCTTGACGACGCGGTGCTCGACCTCGCGGTCGAGCTCGACATGGGCGAGTTCGAGGTGGTCCACTACCCCGCGCCCAAGGGCCTCGAAGAGATGTTCAGCGAGATGTTCGGCATGGTCGCAGCGCCGGGGGCGGCGCAGAGCCAGATCGCCGGGCCGTTCCCGATGCTGACGGCGGCACGCGAGCTGATCGGTCCACAGCGGTGGGACGCGGTGGCGGCTTCGCTCGAAGCGACCGTTCGCTTCCGCACGCAGCCGGTGCAACTGGTGATGCCGCGCGTGCTGCTGTTCCGCTGATTAAAACAGTTCACGCAATACTCGAACGCCCGGGCAAATTGCTCGGGCGTTTTTGTTGGCGAGCACGGGTCTATCGGATGGCTTTGAACGCCTCGATGGCTCGCTCGCGTGCAGCTTTGTGATCAACGAGCGGCTCGGGGTACTCGAGCTGAGCGCGCAGCAGGCCGGGCAGTTGGCTGGGATCGTGGAGTTCCGGGCCTTCGATGTCCGCTATTTCAGGTACATACCGGCGGATGAACGTTCCGTCGGGGTCGCACTTCTTGGACTGCGAGTACGGGTTGAAGATACGAAAGTACGGGGCTGCATCGACGCCGGTGGAGGCGGACCACTGCCAGCCGCCGTTGTTGTTGGCGAGATCGCAGTCGATCAGGTGGCGCGAGAAGAACCGTTCGCCCTTGCGCCAATCAAGGAACAAGTCCTTGGTCAGGTACATCGCGGCGACCATGCGCAGGCGGTTGTGCATCCATCCGGTGGCGAGGAGCTGGCGCATCGCTGCATCCACAATCGGTACGCCCGTTCGTCCCTCGCACCATGCTGTGAAGTGGTCGTCGTTGTCCGCCCACTTGATGCGGTCGGTCTCGGGTTTGAACGGCTGGTGCCTGCACACGCGGGGGTAGCCGATGAGGATGTGGCGGTAGAATTCGCGCCAGACCACCTCGGAGATCCAGTGGGAGGCGCCCGCTGAGCCCGAATCCAGCTTGCCTTGGTTGGCTTCCATCGCTGCGGTCACGCACTGCATCGATGAGATGCTGCCGCACGCGAGGTAGGGCGAGAGGCTGCTGGTGGCATCGAGGCTTGGCGAGTCGCGATCGTCTTTGTAGGGGTGGATCGGGCCGGCGCAGAATTCGCTTAGCAGCTTGGCGGCGTGGTGCTCACCAGCGGGCCAGAAGCGGTGCAGATGCTCGGTGCGAGCAAAGCCCGGCAGGTGGCTGGGGATCGGGTCGGGCTCGATCGCGAATGCTGGCTGTTTCTTTGGCTTGGGGGCGAGCGTTCGGGCATCGCCGGCTTTGTACGCAGCGATCCATGACTTCTTGAACGGCGTGAAAACGCTGTAGAACCCGCCCTGCTGCGTGCGGATGGAGGCGGGGTCCATCGCGACTTGGTCCGTGAACGTGCGCACAACAAGGCCCGCGTCTTCGAACGTGCTGCGCACGGCTTCGTCGCGGTTGCGTTCGTTGAGTTCGTACTCGTCGTTGAAGTACAGCGAGTCGATCTGGTGCTCGCGGGCCAGCGCGTGGAGCGCATCGGGCACACGGTCGTACGGGTCAGCGCTAATGATCCTCAGGGGGATGTTGAGGCGTTTGAGATCTGCTCTCAGCACGCTGAGCGTGCGGAGAATCAGGTCAGCCTTGGCATCCGACAGGTCGTGCTCGTCGCGCCACTGCGTTGGGCACGCGACGAACACCGCGACGACGCCCTTGGTCGCGTCTTGCGAACCGCGCGACAGCGCCGGGTTATCGTGCGTGCGGAGGTCGCTACGGAACCAGACGAGCGCGCGCATGGGTCACATCCCGAGAGCTTGGGTGATCGGCGTTACGGGCCTGGTTCGGCTTCGCGGGGCTCGCGGATTCAGACTTCCATGATCTCGACGGCTTTGGACTCGTAGGCCTTGTCCATCTTTGCTTCGCTGGTCTTGAGGAGCTCCTGGATTTCCTTCTTCAGCACGTCGATCTCGTCCTCGGCGTAGTGCTTGCCCTCTTGCTTGGCGAGCGAGTCGGCCAGCTTGTTGGCATCGCGTCGAGCGTTGCGGAGCACGACCTTTTGTTCCTCGGCGAGCTTCTTGGCCTGGGCGGCAAGCTGCTGGCGACGGTCCCGGCTGAGCGTCGGGATGTTGATTCGCAGCGTCTTGCCTTCGGTCATGGGGTTGAGCCCGAGACCCGATGCCTCGATCGCCTTGCGGATCTCGCCCAAAGCGCCTACATCGAAGGGCTTGACGTGGAGCTGGGTGGGCTCTGGCACACTGACCGCAGCGATGGCCTTGAGGTCGGTGGGTGAGCCGTAGTAGTCGACCTTGATGTACTCGATGAGCGAGGGCGAGGCCCGGCCAGCGCGGATGCCCTGGAACTCTTTTTCGAGGTACTCGACCGCTTTGGTCATGTGGTCTTCGAGTTCAAGCAGGATGGTGTCGGGATCGGTACTCATCGGGTTCTCCTTACGCGGGGCCTGGGCTCGCCGGGCATGGTAGAAGCGGGGATCAGTCTGCGGTGACCAGGGTGCCGACGCGTTCGCCCCGGACGACTCGGCGGATGGCGCCCTCTTCCTTAAAATCGAAGACGATCAGCGGGATCTTGTGCTCCCGGCACATGGCCAGAGCGGTCATGTCCATCACCCGGAGTTGGCGGTCGAGGGCCTCGCTGAACGAGAGCTGCTCGTAGCGGGTCGCCGACGGGTCTGTCTTCGGGTCGGCGGTGTACACGCCGTCGACCTTGGTGGCCTTGAGCAGCACGTCGCAGTCGAGCTCGCGGGCGCGGAGTGCGGCGCAGGTGTCAGTCGTGAAGAACGGGCTGCCCACGCCCGCAGCCAGGATCACCACCCTGCCCTTGGCGAGGTGGCGCAGCGCCCTGGCCCGGATGAACGGCTCGGCCACCGAGCGGACTTCGAGGGCCGAGAGCACCCGCGAATCCACGCCGCCGGCGAGCAGGGCCTCTTTGAGAGCGAGGGCGTTGATGATCGTGCCGAGCATGCCCATGTAGTCGGCGGTGGCCTGCTCGATTCGGCCCTGCTTGGCGAGTTCGGCCCCTCGAATGATGTTCCCGCCGCCTACGACCACGGCCAACTCGGCCCCGACCTCGTGGGCCTCGCGGACGCGCTGGCCGATGGTTTCCATCGCCTCGACGCTGATGCCAAAGCCTCCCGGCTCGCAGA
>CAYGSG010000046.1:0-21611 GCA_964352615.1 uncultured Phycisphaeraceae bacterium | reverse complement strand
TCCACCGCCCGTGTCACCACCTCCACCGCCGCCGGTGTCGGTACCGGAATCTTTGTTGGGGGTGATGAGGGCTTTATCGAGCGGGATAATGATGGCGATCTGCTCGAGGCTGTGCCGGCCGTTGAACCGGGTGAAGCTGGAGTGGGTGGAGAGCTTGGCGTTGTAGCTCCAGAGGCTGTTGAGTGGCCCGGTTTCGAAGTCGTCCTCGTAGAGCACGATGTCCGCCTGAGCGGCCGAGGTGGTGAGCAGACCCGCAGCGAGCACAAGAGCACCAACTGTCCGGCGAAGGGCGATATCCATAGTTCTTCTCATTTCGTGGTGGCGGCACGGGGCGCTGCCGAGCATCGAGTGAGCGGGCCAACCGTGGCCCCGCCGATGGACACCATGCGCGGCCCGGCCCGGGACTCCAGCCGATGGGTCTTGCGATCTCGGCCGGGCGGTCTGCTGTAGGCCTTGGCGGGTTGGTGCGGGCGCTGGGTGGGCTTCTCGGGCCTTGACGGGTCCGAGAGGTCGTGGCCGCCGGGAACCCAGTCAGCGGCGATGGATTGAGGACAGCTACAGTCAGGGGTCTGGCAGCGCCGCCGGGCCAAACCCAGTCCAAGCCCGCAGCTTTGCCGAGCCGCTCAACCGATGCGGCTTCAGGAGTCCGAGACCATGCCCCCTTCGAGCGAGACCAGCCCCATACGCAACGTGGCGATCATTGCGCACGTCGACCACGGCAAGACCACGCTCGTTGACCAACTGCTCAAGCAGTCCGGCAACTTCCGCGCGGGCGAGCTCGAGAAGCTCGAGGGCGGCCAGCACGGGCTCATCATGGATTCCAACCCGCTCGAACGAGAGCGCGGCATCACGATCCTGTCGAAGAACTGCGCGATCAACTACGCCGACGAAGCGGGCAAGCACTACCGGATCAACGTGATCGATACGCCGGGCCACGCGGACTTCGGTGGCGAGGTCGAGCGTGTGCTACGCATGGCCGACGGCTGCCTGCTGATTGTTGACGCGTTCGAAGGGCCGATGCCGCAGACGCGGTTCGTGCTCGGTAAGGCGCTCGAAGCGGGGCTGCTTCCGGTGGTCGTGCTCAACAAGTGCGACCGGCCTGATGCCGAGCCCAAGCGTGTGATCAACCAAGTGTTCGACCTGCTTGTGGACCTTGGTGCAGAAGACCACGCGCTGGAGTTCCCGGTGGTGTATGCCTCGGCCAAGGCAGGCTGGTCGAGCCGAGACACCGCCGACACCAGCACACCGGGAACGCTTCGCCCCGTGTTCGAGGCGATTATCGAGCACGTGCCCGAGCCTAAGGACGACGATCAGAAACCACTGCAGATGCTCGTCACAACGCTCGATTACTCCGACTACACGGGCCGCATCGGCATCGGGCGTGTGTACGCGGGCGTGCTGCGCTCGGGGCAGACGGTGGTGCTGATGAAGCGTGACGGCTCGCGGAAAACTTCGCGCGTTACCAAGCTCCAGCGGTTCGAGGGCCTAGGCCGAGTGGATACACCCGAGGTGCGCGCGGGCGATCTGTGCGCGGTGCCCGGGCTCGAAGGCGTGGACATCGGCGACACGATTGCCGACCCGGATTCACCGGTCGCGCTGCCCTCGGTGACGATCGATGAGCCGACGATCTCGATGACGTTCCGGGTGAACGACTCGCCGTTCGCGGGTCAGGAGGGCAAGTTCGTCACGAGCCGGCAGATCAAGGATCGGCTGACCAAAGAGCTCGAGCGCAACGTCGCGCTGCGTGTGGCGCCGGGCGGCTCGACCGACGAATCGATCGTCTCGGGGCGCGGCATCCTGCACCTGGGCATCCTGCTGGAGACCATGCGACGCGAGGGCTACGAGCTGGCGGTGGGGCGGCCGATCGTGATCCTTAAGGACATCGACGGCGTGGTCCACGAGCCGATCGAGGAACTGGTTGTGGAAGCACCCGAGAGCGCGGTTGGCCCGGTGATGGAGATGGTCGGCGCGCGCAAGGGCGAACTGGTCAACATGGAGCCGCGCGGCACCGAGACCTCGCACATGGTCTTCCGCATCGCCAGCCGGGCTCTGATCGGCCTGCGAAGCCGGCTGATGACCGCCACCCAGGGCCAGGCCATCCTGCACCACAGCTTCGACAAGTACGTGCCCGTCAGCGGCGAGCGGCTGGCCCGCAACAACGGCGTGCTCATCGCCATCGAGTCCGGGCAGGTCACGGGCCACGCGGTCGAGGGCCTGGCCGATCGGGGCATCCTGTACGTCAAGCCGGGCGACAAGGTCTACGCCGGTCAGGTGGTGGGGGAGAACAGCCGGGACAACGACCTGGTGGTGAACATCACCCGCGAAAAGCAGCTCAACAACATCCGCAGCGCCAACAAGGAATCGTTCGTCACGCTCAAGGCTCCCCGGCAGATCGGTCTTGAGGCTGCCCTTGAGTACATCGAGGACGACGAGGCGGTCGAGATCACCCCCAAGAGCATCCGCATCCGTAAGCGGGTGCTGGACCACGGCGCCCGCCGGCGCGACGAGCGGCAGTCGAAGGACAAAGCCCCCGCGGGGGTGTGAGAGCAGGGTTCAACAGCAAGACCCGGCCCCCGGGCCCGGCCTACCATGCTGGCCCGACTGCGGACCGGGTCTTGAAGCCCGGGGTGCCCGATGCACCCCGCCCCGTCCATCCGCGCGGCATTGGAGCAGGCACATGGCCAAGTACGCCATCATCGAAGAGTCCGGCGGCCAGCGCAAGGTTCTCGCCGACGAGACCATCCTCATCGATCTCTACAAGGGAGGCGAGGCCAGCGAGGGCGAAGCCATCACCTTCGACCGCGTGCTGCTCGTGGGCGATACCGCTGCGGACGCTTCGGGCAAGGCCAACATCGGCCTGCCTTACTTGGCTGGCGCTTCGGTGACGGCTGAGGTCGTCGAGCCGATGACCAAGGGCGACAAGCTCTACATCCACAAGTTCCGGGCCAAGAAGGGCTACCGCCGCAAGACAGGCCACCGCCAGCGCTACACGACGGTGAAGATCACCGGCATCACTGGCTGAGCAGGCAACTGACGCTCGCCGCCGTTGCGGCTGACCATCGGGGCCGACACACAAGACCAACAGGGTGCAGGCCGTGGCGATTCGCTTCGGCCTGTTTCTTGTTGCGGCCGGCCTCTGTCGAGCTTGGCAGAGGCTTCTACTCCGGCTTCATGAACGTGTACCGTTCGCGGTCCTTGACCACGCCGGGGAACCTGAACGCTCGCCCGTGGAACGCGCAGTAAACGCCGGGCTCGAGCGCGGAGGTCGCGAACATGGCTTCGGTGAGGTTCTGGAGCGCATCCGAGCGTTTCATCTCGTAAGGCCTCATCGCGCCGGTGAGCACAACGGGCAGCGTGGGCCTCGGGAACGCCTTGTGCAACGCCTCGCCGGTCAGGTGCAGCGTGTCCGTGCCGTGGAGGATGACCACGCCTTTGCAGTCGGCGTCCTCGGCCCCGAACGTGCGCACGCATTCGATGATGCGCTCGCGGTCTCGGTCGTCGAACTCGAGGCTGTCCTTGCTCATCAGTTCGACGATGTTGGTCTCGGTGCCTTCGAGGCGCAGGCGGTTGAGCATGGAGCGGATGATGGATCGCTTGTTGGCGAGCCCGCCCGTGGATTCGTCGTAGACCTTCTCGATCGTGCCGCCGGTGGTGATGATGGTGACGCGGCGCACAGCGGTTTCCTCGTGAACGGGAGCGGGTTTGGTCTCGGTGATGGTCGTCATCGCGTGGGTGAGCGGACTACTCCTCGAACTACTCCTCAAACTACATGGCGGACTACTGGGCGAATTTGTTTCGCACAAGGTCATCGAAGTTGACGATCACGCGGACCTCGCTGCGCGCTTGGTCGTCGGCGACGGGCAGCAGCAGCCACGAGCCATCGGGCGCAGCGTCAAACTCGCGGGGGCTGCCCGGGGATGCGGTCATGGGCGCGATCAGCGTGCTGTCGCCAAAGGGAGCGCTCATGTCGTTGGTCATGGCGACGGCGTGCAGCCCGTCGGGCCGCATGACGAGCAGCGTGCCCGAGCCAGAACCCTCTGACGACGCCTTGATCCACAGGGGCGACCAGCTTGGTTCGCCCGGCAGCACGAGGGCATCGGCGTTCTCGACCCGGCCCTTCATGACGTGAACGCGGGGCACGCCGTCATCCCGAAGCACGAACGCGAAGAACTCATCATCAGGAGAGGGAGTCGAGTCAAACTCGTCGCCCTCGATGGTTGAAGTTCGGTTGCGGGTGAACTCGTTGATCTCGAACAGGTCTCGGCCGGTTTCGCTGGTCTCGCCCGAGAGGTAGAGCCTTGAACCGTCGGCGTTCCAGCCGTGAAGCCTGGGATCGATGAGGGCATCGGCGTGCTGAAGATCGGTGAGCTGGCCGGTGGCCTCGTCCCACTCGCGCACCATGCCCCGGCCGCCCTCGTAGATGCTCATGGTCAGGGTCGATCGCTTGCCGGGCCTCGGGCGCCAAGCAATGCTGGTCACTCGACCACGCACGCCACGGACCTGCGAGAACCTGCCATCGCGGAGCACCTTGACCGGCGCCGCGGGATCGTTGCTGATGAACGCGACGCGGGTGGCATCGTTGGGATCGATCTGTACCGCGCCGCCTACACCAGCGCCGCCAGAGAGGGCGCTGGCGGCTGCCCCTGCTGCGGTCGCAGCGGAGCTGTCTTGCACGAGCGCAATGCCCCGAATCTGCCGCTGGGCTTGGCCTTGTGGCAGGTACGTCAGCAGCCCGTCGTCGGTGACGGCGTACTGCGCCACCTGGCTCTCGGAGGCGATCCCTTCGGCGACGGCTTGCACCCCGCCTACCGCTGTGATGCCCGAGGTGCCGTTGATCTTCACGGCCTGGGCTTGCAGCGAGTTGCCGACGGCGTAGACCATGAACCGATCGGCGCCCTTGCCCATCAGAAAGCCCGTCGAGCCGCGTTCGACGATCGTTCCGCCCTTGGCAGGGTCGTCGAGCGAAAGCCAGCGGACGGACGGGCCAGCGGCTGAGCGCGCGGTGTAGACGAGCAGGTCCGGGCTGCCACGCACAGCGTGCGGGCTCACGAACTCTTCGTCGCGTTCAGCGGCGAGCACGAGCACCCCGCCTCGGGTGCTGCTCTCGGCGGCGGCGCGGTAGAGCCCTTTGCCCGAGCCCGTCGTGACGGCAAACACGACCGCTCCGTCGTCGGTCCAGGTAGCACCGGCGATGTCGCCACGGATGCCGTCGACGATCGAGGTGGCTCCACCCGGGCCGCCACGTTCGAGTTCGCTGACGGGCAGGCGTGCGATCGATCCGGGTCGGATCAAACCAAGCTGCTGGCTATCGGGGGAGAAGAACGGGCTGGTCGCAGCGGTGAGGCCCTCGATGGGTTCGAAGGTGTCGCGGTCGAGGCTGCGCGCAAAGAACTGGCGCCGGCCTTCTTGTTCTGCTGAGACCACGAGCCACCGCTCATCGCCCGAGACGCCGACGAGCGGCGCGATGTCGCGCGAGTTGGCCGCGACCCCCTGCGGGAGCGCTGTAGCGAATTGGATCACGCCAGCTACGCTCACGCTGCCCGAACTGGTCGGGCTGTCCTTCTGCATGACGAGGGCTGCGGTGACCATCGCAGCGACGGCCACCGAAAGGCCTGCCATCGCCCACGGGACGTACTGCCACCATGACTCGATGCCAGAGCCACCCGCTGCGTTGGTCGCACGCGAGGGCGCGGCCTGCGCCACCGCGGTGCCGCTGGGGGTGCTGGTCGTGCCGCCGAAGGATGACAGCGATTCGTGCGCCTGCTGAAGCTCGATGCGTGCCTCGCCCAGATCGCGGAGCCGGCGCTTGGGGTCCTTTATGAAGCACCGCTGAAGCAGTTCTCGCACGCGGTCGGGGACTTCGGGCGGCAGCGCCGACCACTCGGGGTCGGTCCGCAGGATGAGCGCGATCGTGTCGCTGATGGTGTCGGATGAGAACGGCGACCGGCCGGTGAGGCACTCGAAGAGCACGCACCCAAAGCTCCAGACATCCGTGCGCTTGTCAAGGGCCCGGCCTCTTGCCTGTTCGGGGCTCATGTAGCCCGCGGTGCCCAGGATCATGCCTTCTTGGGTGTCGCCGATAGAGCCGGTGGGCGAATCGGGCGGCGCGTCGGCCGAGCTATCGGGGCCGGAAGATTTGGCGAGCCCGAAGTCCAGCACCTTGACGATGCCTTCGGGCGTGATCTTGACGTTGCCGGGCTTGAGATCGCGGTGGATGACACCCTTCTCGTGCGCCGCTTCCAGACCCTCGGCGATCTGCGCGCAGATGTGCATCGCCTCGTCCATCGGCAGGGCGCCGGCATGCAGGCGTTCACTCAGGGTCTGGCCCGGGACGTACTCAAGGGTGAGGTACCGCGAGCCGTTGTCTTCGCCGAGTTCGTAAATCGAGGCGATGTTCGCGTGGTTGAGCGATGCGAGCAGCCGGGCTTCGCGCTCGAACCGCGCCAGCCGCTCTGGGTGCTGGGCGAACATGTCGGGCAGGACCTTGATGGCGACGGGCCTCCCGAGTTTCTCGTCGCGGCCCAGATAGACCACGCCCATGCCGCCTCGACCGACTTCGCGCTCGAGCGGGTACGGGCCGATGCGGCCACGGTCGAGTGTGCCCACCGAACCGAAACCGCTGTCGGCCCGGCCGCCCGGGGGAACGGTTTCGGCGTTGGCGCTCTGGTCCCAGCTGTCGGAGATGGCGCCGCCAGGTTTCTTGGCACCACCGACGATGGTCGAACCGGTGCTGCTCCATGCTCCCGGCTTGCCGGGGGCTGCGGATGCGGGCACCGTGGCTTGGTTGGGAGGCCTCGGCTTGGGTGGTGGTTTGGGCGGAGGCGAACTGCCAGCGCCCGGGGCTGGACCTATGTAGGTCTCGGCCTCAAAGTCGCTTTCGCTGTGCGCAGGGCGCGGCGGCGGGGTTGGAGGGTCGCCCTGGCCACCCCATGTGGGCTTGTTCTTGTTCGGTGGATCTTGGCTGCTCATAGCAAATCCGGCGGTCCGAGGGGCTTCGGGCCACAAGTATTGGGCGGACGTGCGGGAGCGCTCGTCCGAGGCAAGTCCAGCCTAGCACATTTAGAGGATGCCAGCCGGTCGCCGGTCGGTCACGGTGGGGCGGTTCAGGAGCGAGCGGCGCGTGCGTCTCGATTGTCTGCGGACTGGGTCGTGATGGATTCGGGCAGGCATCGCGCACGGTTTCGGCCTTGCGATTTGGCCAGGTACATTGCTCGGTCGGCGGCCTCGGTCAGAATGCCCGACCCTTGGGGCTTTCGCGCGACCGCTGCTGAGGCACCGGCGCTGACGGTCACGACGCGATCCGCATCGTCGGGTCTGGGCAGGGCCAGCCGTTCGATCGTGCTGCGGAGCTGCTCGGCCACCTCTAGCGCCCCCGCGGCATCCGTGCCGGGCAGCAGCACCACGAACTCCTCCCCGCCGAACCGAGCGACGAGGTCGCTCGGGCGGTGGACAGCCGATCGCAGTGCAACGGCCACACGACGCAGGCACTCGTCACCCGCTGGATGACCGCCCGCGTCGTTGTAAGCCTTGAACTTGTCGATATCGAGCATGACCAGACCGACGGGTTCGCCGCCTCGCTCCGAGCGGAGCCATTCGACCTCAAGACGTTCGTCAAACTCCCGGCGATTGGCCAGGCCCGTAAGGGCATCGGTCCGGCTGAGCACCTCGATGCGGCGGTTGGCCTTGGCCAACGCGTTGACCGCGGCTTGCTGATCGAACTGCATCTTGATCTCGGCGGTGTCCGCAGCATGCGAGTGCAGGTACGCGAGCACGAGGTTGAGCCCAAACAGCACGACCATCGCGCCCACGCTGGCACCCTCCGCGCGGTCGAGCAGACCCAGCGTGACGAGCACGGGCAACGCCAGACAGCTCAGAAACACCGGGAACGCGGCCCGGCCAGCGGCCATGGTCGTCAGCGCGGCAACGCTGATGCCCGCGACGGCGCAGCCCATGAACACGGTGGCGCGGTCGCCGATCGAGACCGCCACCAGCATGAACGAGACGCCCCACATGAGACCCTCGAACCCGACGCCGAACGTGAACCACGCGGAGAGCTTGGCCGCGTTGGCCTCGGTGATGGGCCGGCTGAGAACCCGCCGGGCGTGGTTGTGCCTGAGCAGGGTGAGCACCGCAAGGGCAGCCCACCACCAGATGAGGTCGATCGAGCCGCGGGCTGATTCCAGGCCCGCAACGACCATGCCGCCGACCATGAAGCTGAACGGCATGCCTCGCAGCGACTGCTCATAGACCCGCCGGGTGCGCTCGATCAGGAGCGATTGGCGGAGCGCTGGTTGGGCGGGGGCGGAGAGAGCCACGCCTTGGATATCGGCTCGCTCGGCGGTCCACTGAGCGCCGAGGAGGAGGTCGACTAGCAAAGGTACATGAGCACCGATCCGGCCGATGTTCTCGGACGCCGCTGGGCTGGGTTGTCTCCGGATGCCAGGCTCAGCCGGTGGTCATGGTGCTGATGAAGGCGTCGGCCTCGGCGATCGAGGCCTCCATCTCGGCGATCAGCCGGGCGATGTCCGCTTCGAGCTTGGGCAGCACCGAGCTTTCGAGCGACGCGATGGCGCTGGCGTTGAGGTTGTGCTTGAGGAACAGCACCTGGTCACCCAGAGCCGTCAGCACGGGCTGCATCGAGCCTTCGGCCCGGCGCATCGCTGCCAGCATGTCGGTGTAGCGGTCGCGGGAATCGATGAGCTGCCGCTCGGCGGTTCGGCGGAGATCGGCGCTGGCGTACTGATCGAGTTCGCGCTCCCACTCCTTGAACAGCGAGTCGGCGACCCGCTCGACATCGCGGATTTTCTTGCTCACGTCGTCGGCCTGATCCTGGCTGCGGTCGAGTTCGCGGTCCAGCTTGCGGTAGAGCTTTTCGAGGCTGCCGCCGTCGTGCTCGGTGAGGGCCTGGAACTCTTCGAGCGTGCTGGCGAACTGCTCCTTGGCCTCGGCCTGCTCGCCGCGTGCTTCTTGCACCCGGTCGACGAGTTGCTCGCGTTTGGCTGTGCCCAGCGACTCGCGGACCGCTATGCCCGTCGAGGCGCACCCCGGCAGCAGGATGGAAACAGCGAGAGCGACTAGCAGCGTGCGCAGCATAAGAACCTCCGTAATGAGCGCAGGATAGCCACAGCGGGATCGACCGGTGGCCAGCCAACAGCCAGCCGGTGGCCCAGCGGGAGCCAGTCGGGCTTGCGGTACCGACACTACCATCGCGCCATGGCATCGCCCGGAGCATCAAAGCCAGCGGTGGACCGTCCGGGCGACCGCTCGGCTGGTTTCGCCCGCGAGCTTCGGCTCGCCGGGATGATCGGCTTCCCGCTCTTGGCAGCGTTGACGAGCCAGACGCAGCTGTGGCCCTGGCTTGCGGTGCCTTTGCCGCCGTTTGGCGTGCCGCAGACGCTGCAAACGCTCTGGGTGATTCTCGCAGCGATCAGCATCGGACCGAGGTTCGGGTTGATCGCGTTCGCGGGCTATGTGCTGGTGGGGGTGCTGGGCGTGCCTGTGTTCGCCGAGGGAAACTTTGGTCCCGCGATTCTGCTGGGGCAGACCGGGGGCTACCTCGTTGGGTTTGTCGCATGCCAGCCGGTGGTGGCGTGGATCGTGCGCCGGCGCGACGGCAGCATCCGGGGCTGGCTGGCGCTGATCGCGGCGAGCCTTGCGGCGCATCTCGTGATATTCGCGATCGGCGTGCCTTGGTTGTGGGTGGCGCACGCGATCGATGGGCTCGGGACTACGCCCTGGCAAGCGATCGAGGGCGGGCTGTTGCCGTTTGTGCCGGGCATGCTCATCAAGACCGCGATCGCGGTGCTCATCGGGCGAGCGGTCGTGCCCTACGCCGCCAAGCACCTCTGGTAACAACGACCGGTGGTAGCTACGAGTCTGCTTTCGTTACGAGAGAGGCCTGTGCGCACGGGCGATGATCGCGCTGTTCTTCGCGCCGAACGCCAGGCAGTTCACAAGAAACGGCATGACGGCTTCGGCCTCGCACTGAGCTCGAGGTGCAAGCGGCGTGTAGTCGAGCGGGCAGTCGGGGTCAGGTTGTTCGAGGTGGAGCGTCGGCGGAAGAAACGGCTCGGGATGGCCGAGCGAACCCAGCATGGCGACCAACGATGCGAGCCCGCAGGCGCCCTGTGGGTGGCCGATCGCGCCTTTGATGCTTGAGCCAGCGATAGTGCGTGCTCGATCGCCGAGGGCCTCGATCATGGCGAGGGATTCCTGCCGATCGTTGAGGGGTGTGGCGGTGCCGTGGTACTGGATGGCACCAAGATCGTCAGGCGAGAGGCGTGCATCGTGCAGCGCTTCGCGAATCGCGCGGACGCCTTCTGCGGGGTCAGGGTCCGGGCGCACCCGGTGGTACGCGTCGCAGGTGGAGCCGTAGCCGAGGAGTTCACCTATGGGCTCCGGCCCGGCTCGGCTCTGGTGGAATGCTGGCCTTTCAAGAACCACGGCCCAGGCGCCTTCGCCGAGCACGAAGCCATCGCGCCGGCGATCGAAGGGCTTGCACGCTGCGTGCGCTGAAGCGGGGTCGTCGCGGTCGTCGCGGGTCGAGATCACGCCGAGCCATTCCATGCCCGCCAGGGTCTCCCAGCGGATGTGGGCATCGGCGCCGACGACGACCATCGCATCGGGCGCGCCGGAGCGATCCGAGCGAAGCAGGTCGGCGGCGAGCCCGACAGCGTCGGAAGACGAGGCACAGCCTGTGGATACGCAGAGCGACGGGCCTCGGAGGCCGAGCCGAATGGAGAGTTCGCCTGCGAGGTTGCCGTGGGTGGCGTTGGTAACGCTCCAGAGGCTGGCCCGCTGCTGGGCGTTCATTCTTTGGACCTGATCGAGTGTGAAATCGATGCCACCGCCACCTGTTCCCAGAACGAGGCCGACGCGGCGGGACTGGGAATCGCCTAGAGGTAAGCTGAACCCGGCGTGGGCCATGGCCTCGGTCGCAGCGGCCAAGGCCATAGGGATGAGGCGGGGCAGTCGGCGTTGATCGGCTGGGTCGAGCCAGAGGCCGGGATCGAAGCCGGTGGCGAAGGCAGCGACGGTCGAGGTCATGCCGGGGTGCTCGAAGTCGAGCGGCTTGATGCCCGATCGGGCCTCGCGGAGGCCGAGGACGTAGCTCGCCAGCCCGGTGCCCAGCGGGGAAACCGCGCCAAGGCCGGTGAAAAGCGGCCGAGAGGCGGGTTTTTCGCCATGACCGGTTGTGGGACAAGGAGCGGGCTTGATGGGCACCCTGGACTGTAGCGGCGGCGGGAGGCGAGTTGTTTGGGTGGACCGATAGGGCGAATGCCTCATCGATGTCGCTCTGATCGAGAGAGCGAGCATCAATTCCGATAACCCACTGTCCAGCGGTTTGCAGTAGTTGTTCGTATTTTGAAAGGCTATTTGGCCGTTGCACGCCGCATAATCGGCTGGTTTTGTGGTTTCCTGACCTTGTGGGAGGCATGTTGAGAGATGTGGGGGCTCACCAAGGGTCTCGGACGGAGTTGCTGCGCCGAAGGCGTGGCCCGCAAGAGAGGTATGGGGATTCATGCGAAGCCAAACCACAGCGATTTGTGCAGGCCTGCTGGTGTCCGTAACGGGCACCGCTGTGGCTGACATCACGGGTGCTGGCTCGGTGGTCGATCTGACCATCGAAGGCTTTAGCACGGCTGGCTCAGCGAGCACGGTGAGCCTGATCAACGGCGGCGAGACCCTCAGGGGCACGGGGCCGGACAACACGTTCCCGAACATCGTCGGCACGAATTCGTTTGGCAAGGAAGTCATAGGCGAGTGGTACGAGCAGGATCGGACCGACGGCGGCTCTGGCTCGCTGGTCGTCATCCGGATGCACACCGAGGACCTCAGCCCGCTGGTGCCAGAAGGCCAGCTCGTGCTGGGCCAGTCGGCGAGCCACTTCTCGATTCGGGTGGGCTCGGCCGACAACGGGGGACTGCCGTTTCAAAACTGGGTTGAACGCGTTCGGCTGACCGGGTTCTCGATGTCCGCGTCCAACGACTCGCAGTCGCTGTTCCGCAGGGCGACAGACGACCCCAACGACGTGATCAAGGGCCAGGCTCAGGCGACGATCGACACCATTGAAGAATGGGACGGCATCATCGAGGGCGGGTTCTGGTCCGGTGTGTTCGGCGATCCTTTCTTCATCGGTTCCGTGGGTGGGCTGGGCGACTGGCACACGATCACGATGGTGCTCGAGGTCGAGGCGATTCCGGCTCCTGCTGGGGCTGCGATTCTGGCCGGCTTCGCTGGGCTGGGCGCGACGCGTCGCCGCCGGAGCTGAATGGGAACCACGCGGCTCAAGCTCTGAGCCGACAGGCGTGATCCCAGAGCCTTGGCCGCGTGCATGGACAACTTTCACGACCATCTTCAGAGCTGGTCCTGCGAAGCCGCGGGGCCAGCTTGTTGTGTGTGGGGACCGCAGCCTGTGGGGTGGGCCGCTACGCTGTGCGCATGGATTCTCGAAGTCTTCCAGCGGCCTTGCTGATAGCTCTGGCATCTTGGGCGCACGCCCAGAACGCGGTCTCGGGCGGCGACGCCGAGGGTGCTGCGGACACCGAACTCACGATCGGCGCCGACGGTCAGTGGGTTCAGGCGTCTGCTCCGGAACCTGGCTCGGACGCTGCGGTGCTGGCCGAGGCGCGGGCGCTGCTCGCAGCGGACAAGCCCGGCCGGGCGTTCAACGTGATCGACGACTGGCTCGATGACAATGAGACGAGCCGAAGCCCGCTGCTTTCGCAGGCGTACCTGCTTCGCGCCGATGCGCGCACGGCCAACGGCAATGAGTTCAAGGCGTTGTACGACTACGAGACGGTCATCAACGACTTTCCGGCGGACCGAGCGTTTGTTGATGCCGTAGAACGAGAGCTGGAGATCGGCACGCTGTACCTGCACGGGCTGCGGCGCAAGTGGCTTGGGCTGGCAAGGCTTGAGAATGCCAAGCCTTTGGGCACCGAACTGCTCATGCGTGTTCAGGAGAGGCTTCCGGGTTCGCGGTTGGCAGAGACGGCAGCGGTCGAGCTCGCGGACTTTTTCTATCGCGAGGGCGAGCTTGATTTGGCGGCGGACATGTACGACATTCTGCTTAGAAACTTTCCTGACACCGAGCACCGCGTGCACGCGACCGAGCGGCGGATCTACTCGAACATCGGCAAATTCAAGGGGCCGAAGTACTCGGCCGCGGGGCTGGTGGAATCGCGGGCGCTGATCGAGGAGTACCGCAGCCGGTATCCCGCTGAGTCGAGCCAGTCGGGCATCGGTGATGCACTGACGGCGAGGATTGATCACTCGCAGGCGGCGCAGATGCTGGAGACCTCGCGTTGGTACATCAAGCGGAATGACACGGTTTCGGCGCGGTTCACGCTGCAACGGTTGGTGCGACGCCACCCGGCGACCTCGTCGGCGGTGGAAGCTGTGGCCATCTTGAGAGAGAACGGCTGGTGGGATGTGAACGAGGCCGAGGGTCTGGGCCCGCTGGGCGAATTCTCACAGCCAGCGGAGGTCGTGGAGGCCGATGTTTCTCCCGCCAACCAGGCCGCGGATGTCGCAGCCGAGCCGACTTCCATCGTTCCCGAGCGTCGGCCCGCCATCGGGGAGATGACGCCGGTTGAGAATGGCGGCGGGCGATGAGGCGCGGCATGCGTGCGATGGCGCTGCTGGCGGTGGTGGCATGGGGCATGCTGCCCGGCGCGGGATGTTCGGGCTCGGGCGATGGATATAGAATCGGCTCGCTGCACGACACATCGGTGCGCACGATTGCGGTGCCGATGTTTGAGAACCTGACGTACGCCAACGGGCTTGAGGCCAAGCTGACAGAAGCGATCATCACGGAGATCCACCACAAGACGCCTTGGCGGGTGGTGCCGACGGCTCAGGCCCAGACCACGCTCGAAGGCACGATCACGGACTCGTCGCTGCGAACGCTCTCGACCGAGTTCGGGTACGTGGAGCAGAACGCGTACGTCATCACGGTTGATTTTTCGTGGTCGGACAACGCTCGCGGCGAGGCGAAGGTGGTTCGTCAGGGCTTTTCGGGCGTCGGGTCGTTCGTGCCTGCGCGGGGTGTCGGCGAGCCGATCGAGGTCGGCCAGCGGGAGGCCATCGCGGAGTTGGCGCGGGACATTGTGGCAGAACTCGCGTCCGACTGGTGAGAAGCAACGAACGGGTGGTGAACAGCCACGCGGGCCTACCATCGCGAGCGCGGAGTTGTCGGCGCGGGAGCGGAATCGGCTCAAGAGGCTGGCTCCAAGCGCCGACCGAACAAACGGGACGATGTCGCGGTATGAACAACTCACGGCAGAACCGAGAAGACCACGATTGGTAACAGCCAGCAAGCACGCATGAAGCAGAGCAACGAACCCAACATCGATCCTCGTGCTGCCTTGGCCCGCCGAACGGACTGGCCCGATCAGTCGGCTATGGCTGATCGACCCAGCGGCAAACCCTCCTCGGCCGATCCGGATTCGGCTTCCGAGCCCGGAACCAAGACCGGTGCGATGCCGCCCGGCCGGGGCCTCTTCGGGCTCGTGGGTGTGATGCTGATCGTGCTGATGGCGGTCATGTTTTTCAACTCGGCGGGCACGGGCAAGACGATCACGCTCAGCGCGTTCGAGGCTCTGTGGGCGGAGGACTCGCTCGAGCGCGATTCGGTGGTGATCCAGGACCACTCGGTGGTGGCGCGCGTGAAGGAGACCTCGCCTGATACAGCGGGCGGTCGCACGGTCGCGGTGCCGTTCAACACGGCGACAGCCGAGGCGGTGACCAAGCGAATCTTGGAGATCACGGCCAACCGTGCGACCATCCGTCAGCCCTCGGCGTGGATGCCGGTGCTGCTGACGTTCGGGCCGTTCATTCTGCTGATCTTCCTGATCTGGTACTTCGTGGCAAGAGGGCTGCGCAGCGCGGGCGGCGGGCCGGGCGGCATGCTCGGTTCGTTCGGCAAGAGCCGCCACCGGATGATGTCCAAAGAGATGACGGGCGTGACGTTCAACGACGTCGCGGGCATCGCCGAGGCCAAGGAAGAAGTCCACGAGATCATCGAGTTCCTGCGCGACCCTAAGCGGTTTACCCGGCTGGGTGGGCGCATTCCGCGCGGCGTGCTGCTCATCGGCGATCCGGGCTGCGGCAAGACGTTGCTCGCCAAGGCGATCGCGGGCGAGGCCGACGTGCCGTTCTTCTCGATCAGCGGCAGCGACTTCGTCGAGATGTTTGTGGGCGTGGGCGCGTCACGCGTGCGCGACCTGTTCAAACAGGCAAAGGAATCATCGCCCTGCATCGTGTTCCTAGATGAGATCGACGCGGTCGGTCGTCGCCGGGGCTCGGGGTTTAGTTCGGGCGGCAACGATGAACGCGAGCAGACGCTCAACGCGATTCTCGTGGAGATGGACGGGTTCAATCCGTCCGATGGCGTGATCGTGATCGCGGCGACAAACCGCGCGGACGTGCTGGATCCGGCGCTCATCCGTCCGGGTCGATTCGATCGGCAGATCACCGTGCCGCTGCCGGATGTGAAGGGCCGGCTGGAGATTCTGCAGGTCCATGCGAAGAAGGTGAAACTCGGGCCGGATGTCGATCTGGAACGGGTAGCGCGCGCGACCCCGATGTTCAGCGGCGCTGATCTGGCGGCGGCGATCAACGAAGCCGCGATCTCGGCGACGCTCGCCAACAAGGACTTCATCGAGCAAGAAGACCTTGAGGAAGCGCGCGACAAGGTGCGCTACGGGCGCAGCAGGCCGAGCCGGCGAATCGAAGAGAAGGAGCGCGCCGCGACGGCGTACCACGAGGCGGGCCACGCGATCTTGCAGGCAGCGCTCGAGGACGCGGACCCGCTGCACAAGGTGACGATCATCCCGCGCGGTCAATCGCTGGGCGCGACGTTCAGCCTGCCTGAGAAGGACCGCACGGGCTACGGGCTGCGGTACGTCAAGGCCACGATGGTCGTGCTGTGCGGCGGACGCATCGCCGAGCAGCGGTTCACGGGCGATGTGACATCGGGCGCCGCGATGGACATCCAGATGGCCACGCGGTTTGCACGCACGATGATCCTCGAGTGGGGCATGAGCAAGAAGCTCGGCTTTGTGCGGTACGCGCCGAGCGATTCCAGCGAGTTCTTCCAGGCCGACAAGGACTACTCCGACGAAACGGCGCACATCATCGACGACGAGATCAAGGGCGTCGTGGACGAAGCTTACAAGCAGGCGGAGCAACTGCTCGTGGAGCGATGGGACCAAGTGGTCCGAGTGGCCGAGGCGCTGCTGAAGTTCGAGACGCTGACCGCAGACGAGGTGTTCACGCTGATTCGCGGTGAGAAACTCGACAAGGTCTCGACATCGGACCTGCTCGCTGCGGAGCGGCGCACCCCGCCGTCTGCGCCCAAGGCGCCGCCAGCGGGCGGCGAAGAGCCCGACCTGCCGCCCGGCGCGATGCCGAGTCCGGTGTAAGCCGCACGCAAACGATGGGTCATGCCGGTGTTTTGCCCGTAGCGAGAGTTGCGGGTGGCTGTAGTATGCACGGAACGCTTGATGGAGAACTGAGATGCTTTTGAAGATCCTCGCGATACTTGTGGGTGTCGGTGTCTTGGGTTCTGCACCGGCGCCCTTAAGCCCGCCGCAGTTGGACGTGCTTGTCTTCACGAAGACCGCTGGCTTTCGGCACGGGTCAATCCCGGCGGGTGTCGCGGCGCTCAACGCGCTGGGCGACGCCAACGGCTTCAGCGTGACGCAGTCGGAAGACGCCTCGATCATGACGGATCAGGGGCTTGAGCCGTTCGAGGTGGTGGTGTTCTTGTCCACGACGGGTGACATTCTCAACTCGGCGCAGCAGGATGCCTTCGAGAGGTATATACAGGGCGGCGGCGGGTTTGTGGGCATCCACGCGGCGACCGACACGGAGTATGACTGGCCTTGGTACGGCCGGCTTGTCGGGGCTTACTTTGCGAATCACCCATCGATCCAAGATGCCGAAATCAATGTTGAAGACGCGGACCACCCGTCGACCGCGCACCTGCCCAAGAACTGGCCCCGGCGAGACGAGTGGTACAACTTTCGAACGAATCCGCGCACCGACCCACAGGTGAAGGCGCGAGTGCTCGCGACGCTCAACGAGAGCACCTACAACGGCGGGAACATGGGCGATGACCATCCGATCATGTGGTGCCACGAGTACGACGGCGGCCGATCGTGGTACTTCGCGGGCGGGCACACCAACCAGTCATTCTCTGAGCCGTTGGTGCTCGACGCGATCCTCGGTGGCATCCGTTGGGCGGCGCGCAAGCCGAACAAGATTGATCAGTCGCCCTGATCACGAACCCTCGCCGGCACACCCATCGCCACGGAGTCCGGTGGGATGTTTTGGGTGACCACCGCGCCTGCTCCGATGACCGAGCGGTCGCCGATTTTCACGCCCGGGCAGACGATGACGCCCGCGCCGAGCCAGACGTCTTGGCCAATGGTGATGGGCTTGCCGAACTCGCCTTCGAGCGCACGGGCGCGGGCTTCCATCGGGTGCGTCGCGGCGAGCAGTTGCACGCGTGGGCCGATCTTGGTTCGGTCGCCGATGCGGATGGCGCAGACATCGAGCATGATGCAGTCGAAGTTGATGAAGACGCGGTCGCCCAGGTGGATGTTGGTGCCGTAATCGACGCGGAGCGTCGGCTCGATCTCGACGTCTTCGCCGACAGACCCGAGCAGCTTGTCGAGGATCCATCGCCGGGCGTCGGCTTCGTCGGGGCCGGTCTGGTTGAAGCGGTCGGTGAGCAGTCTGGCGGCGCGGCGGAGCCCGACGAGCTTTGGGTCGCTCGGGTCGTAGAGCTTGCCGGCGAGCATTTTGGCTTGTTCTGTCATCATGGCTTGGCGCTTATGGCTTGATGGTCATGGCTTCTTGCCGGTCGAAGTGGGCAGACTCTTGGTCTTGACAACAACCTCGGCTTCAAGCTCGCGCGCGGTCTGCTCGATCTGCGGGGCGATGGCGAGCTTCTTGGTGCTCTGCATATCCATCTCCTCGAACTTGCGGAGCTGGGGCATGAGCATGCGGTCGGTCGAGCCGACGAACTTGTTGTAATGGCCGACGGCGTTGTTGAGCGATTTGCCGAGTTGGTTGACGTGCTCGAACGCGGTGGCGGCCCGGCGGTGCAGCTCGCGGCCGGCCTCGAGCAGTTCGTGTGCTTCTTCAGCGAGGCGGTGCTCACGCCAGCCTACATGGACAGCGCGCAGCAGGCCGATGAGTGTGCTGGGGCTTGCAAGGATCACGCCGTTGGTCGCGGCGTGTTCGAGCAGCTCGGGCTGACGGCTGAGCGCAGCATCGATGAAATGGTCGCCCGGGATGAACATGACGACGAACTCGGGCGAGCCGTCGTACTGGCTCCAGTACCGCTTGGCGCCGAGCGCCTTGGCTTGTTTGGCGACGGTGCTGGCAAAGTGTACGAGATGGCGTTCTTGCTCATCGGCGTCGTCGGTTCTGGTGGCCTGGAGGTACGGATCGATGTTGCACTTGGCATCGACGACGATCTGTCGATCGTTGGGAAGGCTGACGACCATGTCGGGCCGCATCAGCCTGCCGTCCGAATCACGAGTGGAGTGCTGCTCGGAGAAATCGCAGTAGTTGGCGAGGCCCGCAAGCTCGGCGACGCGCCGGAGCTGGATTTCGCCGTAGCCGCCGCGAACTTCTGGGCGCGAGAGCGCGCGTGCAAGCTTCTGCGTCTCATCGCGGAGGTTCTTGCTGGACTCGGCGGAGAGGGCGATTCGTTCATCGAGCTTGAGCAGGCGCTCTTGCGTCTTGCCGAGGGTTTCGCTGATGGGCTTGAGGAGCTGGTCGAAGGACTCGCGCCGCTGCTTGTATTCGAGCGTGGACTTCTCGTGCTGGGCGTTGAAGGAGTGTTCGGCCCGTTTGAGGAATTCGTCGCTGGCGGCCTTGAGGGTTTCGCCCGCGAGGTTCTTGAAGACCTGCTGGCTGTTGGCGGAAAGCTCGGCGAGCTTCTCGCTGAGCAGGCGTTCCTTCTCTGCGTGGGCGGTGCGCAGGGCCTCGACCTCTTGGGCGTAGAGCGCTTTGGTCTTGTCGAGCTGGGCTGCGGTCTGGTCGGCCTGGCGGTGAAGGCCTTCGGCCTGCCCTCGCAGGCGTTCGATGGTCTCGTCGGCTTGGGCCAGTTCGGCGCGGGCCTCTTGGTGGTTGGCCCTTGCCGCCTCGGCTTCCGCCGACGCGGCAGCGGCACGCTCGGCCAGCCGGGTCTTGTCGCGGGCGAGCACGAAAACCATGACGATCGCCCCGAGCGCCATCACTGCGAGCACTGCGGTCAGAAGCAGGGAAGTGTTCATGCCCAGACTGTACCTCAAGGCATCGGCCCAAACGAGACCCGATCGTTCGGCAAGGCAGCACGGAGCCGGAAGCCGTCGCGCGGCGTCTGCCAAATCGGCACACAGCGAGAGGCGTGGGGGCCAGTGGTGTCACGCTCACCGACTCCATTGGACGGTTTTTCGGGTTTCATGGGCTCGGTGGGGCGGCGGGAGCGCCACGCGGACAGGCACGGCTGTTGCAATCCACACTGGCCGATGGTCACGGTCCACCCACAGCACGAAGCGAATCAAGGCCCAGCGGGCGACCGCCTCGGGCTGCTGATCGGCTACGCGGGGTGGCGGGAGCACTCGTGGGCGGATGCCCTGCCGACGCTGCTCGCTCCGATGGGGATCACGGCTCACCGGGCCACCAGCGGCAAGCAGGCCTCGACGATCATCAGCTCGACCCCGATCCACATCGCGGTGGTGGACCTCGGTCTGCCGCTCGATGACGCTCCGGCCGGTCAGACGCCCAGCGACGCCGCCCTTGCCCAAGGCGGCCCCCGCCTGCTTGAGATGCTCCGCCGGCTGGCCCAGCCGCCGCACACGGTTGTGATCAAGCGGATGCGCGGCGCACGCGATGAACGGCGAGAAGTGGCTGCGGCCCTCAAGCTCGGGGCGTTCGCGGTGATCGACCCGCCAAGACCAGCCGCGGCCAAGACCACCACCAGCCAGGCCACTGGCCAAGCTTCCACCGGCGAGATCGAGGTCCTGCTCGAAGTGCTTCGCCGGATCCTGTACCGCCACTACCAGGGCCGATGGCCCCAGGGCGGTGGGGTAGTGCCTCCAACTGTTGTCTGAGTGAGTTGTTTGAGTGAGTTGTTTGAACGTGTCCGTGATTGAACGTGTTGTAAGACGCGAGGCGTGCAAGCCCCGCGAAGCTAGAAAGGAACGCAGAGATATGGCGACCAAAGCCCCCGTGAAGACCCCGGCCCCCACGAAGACCAAGACCACGACGAAGAAGTCCAAGACAGACATCCGTCCGCTGCACGACAAGATCATCGTGCGGCGCGACGAGGCAGCCGACCGCACCGATGCGGGCATCTACATCCCTGAGGCCGGCAAGGAGCGCCCCAAGACGGGCATCGTGCTCGCGATTGGTGATGGCCAGCTCAACACCGAGACCGGCGAGCGCATCCCGCTGACGGTCGCCAAGGGCGAGCGCGTGATCTTCACGAGCTACGCGGGCACCGAGATCAAGATCGACGACGAAGAGCTGCTCATCATGAGCGAGAGCGACATCCTCGGCATTGTGGAGTAAGCACGCGAGCCTTGTGTTGGGCGCGTTCGGCGGCCCATTGCCTACTGCCTATTCACCATTGCCCTTGGATCGCCCATGACCTCCCAACAGCTTCGACAAGCCATGAGTAACCTCAACGGCGAACGCGACGTCGTGTTCTATTTCGACGGCGTGGATGAGTGCCTGGTGCCCCGAGCCATGCTCATTCCCGATGAGGAGGACCATCTGGTGAAGCTCACCGATGGTCGGCATGAGTACTGCATCGACGCCGAGCGCGTGGCGTGGGTGCGGATCGGGTGATCCGTGGTAGCACAGGCGTCCCGCCTGTGGGAGTGAGTTTGGACACAGGCGGGACGCCTGTGCCACCAGCAGAAACCGGCAGAGAGACAAGCAGAGCGACAGGCAGATAGAGAGACAGGCCCCGCCGGGGCGTAGAGAGAGATGTTCACGGGCGAGACGCCTGTGCCACCAAAGATCAAGAGAAGTTCCCGATTAGAAAACGGAGATTCAGATATGGCTGCTAAACAAATCGCATTCAACACCGACGCGCGCGAGCGCATTCTCAAGGGCGTGCAGAAGCTCGCCCATGCGGTCAAGGTCACGCTCGGCCCCTCGGGCCGCGTGGTGGTTCTTGAGAAGTCCTTCGGCGCCCCGACCGTCACCAAAGACGGCGTGACCGTGGCCAAGGAGATCACGCTCGACGACCCCTACGAGAACCTGGGCGCGCAGATGGTCAAGGAAGTCGCCTCCAAGTCCTCCAAGGACGCGGGCGACGGCACAACCACCGCGACCGTCTACGCTGAGGCGATCTTCGCTGAGGGCCTGAAGAACACGACCGCGGGCGGCAACCCCAACGCCATCAAGCGCGGCATCGACCAAGCCGTCGAGGCGCTTGTTGGCGAGCTGCACAAGATGTCCAAGAAGGTCAGTTCCTCCAAGGAGATCGCACAGGTCGGCACCTGCAGCGCCAACCAGGACGAGCAGATCGGCAAGATCATCTCCGAGGCGATGGACAAGGTCGGCAAGGACGGCGTCATCACCGTCGAAGAGGGCAAGAG
>CAYGSG010000045.1:0-22064 GCA_964352615.1 uncultured Phycisphaeraceae bacterium | reverse complement strand
TTCTGGGTTGGCTTGGTCTTGGGGGGTACGGGCATCTTGCCCGTCGAGAACCGTCCCACCAGCAGATGCCCAATCCGACGGGCAAGATGCCCGTCCCACCAGCAGATGCCCAATCCGACGGGCAAGATGCCCGTCTTACAACAAGCTACGCGCCGTTGACCGCGGGCTTTCTGCCGCTCTGCCGTGGTGCGGCTGCGGTGAGCCCGGGATAGTCCTGTAGCGGCACCACGCTGACGCCTCCCACCCGCTGGGCCTCGATCGCGCGCACCATCGCGGATGCCGCCGTCAGCGTTGTGACCATCGGGATGCTCAGGCGCACGGCGGTGGCGCGGATCTTGCCCTCGTCGGTTTTCCAACCTGTTCGCGTCGGCGTGTTGATAACGAGCCCGATCTGGCCGTTGGCCATCAGGTCGAGCACGTTGGGGCGCGCGCCCTGGGCGATCTTCTGGAGGATCGTCGGCTTCATGCCGTGGCGCTCGAGTTCGTGGCCGGTGCCCGCGGTGGTAAAGACCTCGTAGCCCATGATGAACAGGCTGCGCGCGATCTCGATGACGCTCTTCTTGTCGTCTCGCCGAACGCTCAGGAACACGCCGCCCTCCATCGGCGGCACGACGCCAGCCCCGTGCATCGCCTTGAGGTACGCCATCGGCATCGAGAGGTCGAGGCCCATCACCTCGCCCGTTGAACGCATCTCCGGGCCGAGCACGAAGTCGACGCCCGGGAATTTCTGGAACGGGAACACGGGCGCTTTGACCGCGAACGTGCCGGTGTCGGCGATCTCTTCGATGCCCTGTTCGGCGAGGCTCTTGCCCATCATCGCCTTGGCCGCGACCGATGCCCACGGCACGCCCTTGGCCTTGCACACAAAGGGCACGGTTCGGCTGGCGCGGGGGTTGACCTCGATGATGAACAGTTCGCCATCGCGCAGGGCGATCTGCAGGTTCATCAGCCCGCACACTCTCAGCTCTGCTGCGAGCGATCGCGCCACGTCCTTCACGCGCTCGACGAGCCGCGTGCCAAGGTTCCACGGCGGCACGCAGCAGGAGCTGTCGCCGGAGTGAACGCCCGCGTGCTCGATATGCTCCATCACGCCGCAGACAAGGGCCTGGCCAGGCGCTTCGCTGGTGGGACGGGCATCTTGCCCGTCGGGAGTCGAACCGCTGACGGGCTGGAAGCCCGTCCCACTGGCAGAGGGAGAAAGAGAAGCAAAGTCCGCGACGACATCGACATCGATCTCGATCGCGCCGTCGAGGAACTTATCGATCAGGATCGGCGCTTCGTCAAGGCCCGAGACATCAATCGCGTTGTTGACAAAGTGTTCGAGGGCCTTGGCATCCGGGCAGATTTCCATGCCGCGCCCACCGAGCACATAGCTCGGGCGCACCAGCACCGGATACCCGATGCGATGGGCAATCTCGAGCGCGGCCTCGGGCGTGCGCGCGATACCGCTGGCCGGCCGCTGCAGCTTGAGGCGATCGAGCAACGCATCGAACCGGTCGCGGTCCTCGGCGAGGTCGATCGAATCGAGGCTTGTGCCCAGCAGCGGCACACCCGCAAGATCAAGCCCGTGCGCGAGGTTCAGCGGTGTCTGCCCCCCGAACTGCACGATCACGCCCTTCACATGACCCCCCGTGTCAAGCCGTTCGACCACATTCAGCACGTCCTCAAGCGTGAGCGGCTCAAAGAACAGCAGGTCGCTCGTGTCGTAGTCCGTGCTGACCGTCTCGGGGTTGGAGTTGATCATCACGGACTCGTACCCGAGGTCGCCCGCCGCGTACGCCGCGTGCACGCAGCAGTAGTCGAACTCGATGCCCTGGCCGATGCGGTTGGGCCCGCCGCCAAGGATGATGACCTTGGGTGTGGCGCTGATCTTGGTCTCGTCATCGCTGTGATGCGTCAGCGTGCCGTCGTCGGTGAGCGTCTCGTAGCCGGTGTCGTACGTCGAGTAGTAGTAGGGCGTGACCGCCTCAAACTCGGCGGCGCAGGTATCAACCAGGCGGAAGATCGGCTTGATGTCCAGCTCGTTGCGCCTGGTGCGCACCTTGAGAATCGTCTCTGAACTGATCGTGCCGAGGTAGAGGTTGGCGAGCTGCGCATCGGAGTAGCCGAGCTGCTTGGCCTCGCGCATGACGCTCGCGGGCACGGCTTCGAGCGTCGAGTAGCTGCACAGCACATCCTCGAACTCGGTGAGCTGGGCGAACTGGTCGATGAAGAACGGGTCCATGCCCGTGAGCTTGCAGATGCGTTCGACCGGCCAGCCCATCTTGAGCGCGTAGCGGATGTAGTGGAACCGGCCTTGGCTGGGCACGGTGAGCTTGCGCGTGAGCTTGTCGATCTCGATGGGCCACTCGATCGGTTGGCCGTCGGCGGTGCGAAGGCCCGTCGGGCTGGCACCGGGCAGCGAAGACGACGATAGATCGAGCACGAGCTGCTGTGTCTCGACCGCGCGCATGGCCGCGAGCCACTTGTCGTTGCGGTCGAGCCCGAGCCCGAACCGCTTGACATCCATCGACCGCAGCACTTTCTGAAAGCTTTCCTTGAACGTTCGACCGATGGCCATCGCCTCGCCCACGGATTTCATCTGCGTGGTGAGCGTTTCGTCGGCCTCGGGGAACTTCTCGAACGTCCAGCGTGGCATCTTGGTGACGACGTAATCGATGCTCGGCTCAAAGCACGCGCTGGTTGTGCCCGTGATGTCGTTGCGAAGCTCGTCCAGCGTGTAGCCCACCGCGAGCTTGACCGCGATCTTGGCGATCGGAAAGCCCGTGGCCTTGGATGCCAACGCCGAGCTTCGGCTCACGCGGGGGTTCATCTCGATGACCACGAACTCCATCAGGGGCTCGCTGCCATCTTCCTGCTGGGCGGGACTTGGATTCACCGCGAACTGCACGTTCGAACCACCGGTCTCGACCCCGACCTTGCGCATGATCGCCAGCGATGCATCGCGTAGCCGCTGGTATTCCTTATCGGTTAGCGTGAGTGCGGGGGCGACGGTGGTCGAGTCGCCCGTGTGCACGCCCATTGGGTCCACGTTCTCGATGGAGCACACGATCACGCAGTTGTCGTTCTTGTCGCGCACGACTTCGAGCTCGTACTCCTTCCAGCCGAGCAGGCTCTTGTCGATCTGGACCTGCCCGATCATGCTCGCGCCCAGGCCGCGCGTGACCAGCTCGACGAATTCCTCGCGGTTGTACGCGATGCCCCCGCCCCAGCCGCCGAGCGTGAACGCGGGACGGATGATCGCGGGAAGCCCAAGCTCATCGAGCGCTTTCAGGCCATCGTCGGTGGTCGCGACCGTCCGTGAGTCGGGCGTGGCCAGTCCGACCGCGTCGCAGACCTTCTTGAACTCTTCGCGGTCCTCGGCCCGGTGGATGACCTCCCGGCTGGCACCGATCATCTCGACGCCGAACGCCTCGAACACGCCCTGGTCGTGCAGCACGCACGCGCAGTTGAGCGCGGTCTGTCCGCCGAGCGTGGGCAGCACCGCGTCGATCGGCGTGCCCAAGCCCCGTTCCTTCTCGAGCACCTTGCGCACGGTCTCGGGCGTGATCGGCTCGATGTACGTCCGGTCGCTCAGCGACGGATCGGTCATGATCGTTGCGGGGTTCGAGTTGATCAGGACGATCCGGTAGCCCTCGTCGCGCAGGGCCTTGCACGCCTGCGCGCCCGAGTAGTCGAACTCGCAGCCCTGGCCGATGACGATCGGACCCGAGCCAAGGATCAGAATCGTCTTGAGGTCGTCGCGTCGTGGCATGGGCGCTGTCTCCACGCGTGCGCCCAGCCGGTCCAGCACAAGGCTCGGCCGCGCGCAAACTCAAGGAGCATAGACCCGCCGCCCGCCAGCGTCGACGGCTTGGTTCACGAGAACAGATCAGCGATCCTGCAAGGATGCCCGCAGCAGCTTGCCACGGTCATCGGGTTCAAGCTCGCCCATAATCTGCATGAACGCCTGGAGCCGTTGTTCGGGCGTGGGCTTGAAGCCCGTGCGCTCGATCAGCTCCATGGTGGCTTGCCGGACCTTGGCCTCGCCCTGGTGGCTGAGCTGGGCCGATGACAGAAAAGCCTCAAAGTCCTCGCCCGCGCTGACCAGCGTGCGCTCGTACGAGGCCGCAATATCCTGGCCCAGCTTCTCGAAGTGCCGGGTGATCTTGTAGCCGATGGGCTCGAATTTCACGCCCGCTGCCTCGGCCTTGCGCCTGGCCTCCGACTCGCGGGCGTGCTCGTACTCCGCGATCAGCGCGTCGTACCGCTCGCCTTGCTCGCTCGGAAGCGCTGCCTTGACGCGGTCAGCGATTGGCCCGAGAGCCGAGACCGGCTCAAACGCTGTCCTGATCTCCTGGGCAGCTCCCAGCCGCTCGCGGATCGTGCCCGATTGCAGCGACTCCACCCAGCCCTGGATCTGGAGCAGGTGGTCCATGAACACCGCGTCGGTCGCCCGCGTGTGCTCAAGCAGCAGGGCATCGACACTCGCGCGGGCTTGCTCGTCCAGTTCGAGCAGGTCGATGGCTGCGATCTCGGGCCGTTGGTCGAGGGAGCCAGCGGCGTAGGTCATCCCCCCCATGCCCGTGGGCACGAGCGATCGGCGTTCGACGGGCTCGACACTCGGGCCGCGGAGCGGGGCCTCGTCCTGAGCGCCCGCGATGGAAGTGCTTACGAGGATCAGCGATAGGGCGATCGAGGTCTTCATCGGTTTCATCGGTTTCATCATTGACGGGCTCGCTTACTGGCCTGTTCCGGCTCAGGCTGGGCGGTCTTAAAGGTACCAACGTCCACCCGTGGTTCCCATTGCGGGATCAGTGATTTCACGGCTGGGGGCTCTCCCCTAACGATCTTTGTCCATTTGGGGGTCGTACCGTCTGTGTATCGCCAGCGCCAGGGTCAATCCGCCCTCCAGATGGGCCGATGACCCCGGGGCACCAAGCGTGCAGGCCGGTCCCGCTGCGGGCTCGCCAGGAAGGTCCGATCATGTGTGGCATTATCGCGTACATCGGCTCCAAGCGGGCGGAGAGCATCCTTCTAGAGGGCCTCAAACGGCTGGAGTACCGGGGCTACGACTCGGCGGGGGTCGCGGTCATCGAGCCCGACGGGCATCAGCACGTCTGCCGAGCCGTGGGCCGAGTCGCCAATCTCGAAGCCAAGCTCGAAGCCGCCGGCGGGTTCAAGGGTTCTGTGGGCATCGCCCATACCCGCTGGGCGACCCACGGCGGGGTCACCGAGGCCAACGCCCACCCCCACACCGACGACCAACTCGGCATCGCCATCGTCCACAACGGCATCATCGAGAACTACGCCGCGCTCCGCACCTACCTCCAGGAGCAGGGCCACACGTTTCGAAGCGAGACCGACACCGAGGTGCTCGCGATGCTCATCGGTGAGCTGTACGACCCCGAGCAGGGCGTCGACCTTGAGAAGGCGGTGCAGGCGGCGCTGCGCGAGGTCACGGGCGCGTACGCGATCGTGGTGACGTGCGAGCGTGAGCCGGAGGTGATGGTGTGCGCGCGCAAGGGCAGCCCGCTGCTCATCGGCATCGGCGCGGGCGAGTACATCGTGGCGTCGGACGCCAGCGCGATCATCGCCCACGCCACCCAGGCCATCACGCTCGACGACTACAACGTCGTCAAGATTACCCGCGAGGGGTTCCGCACCTCGACCGTGGATGACGTGGAACTCAGCCCCAAAGTGATGAAGCTCGAACTCGAGCTCGGCGAGATCGAACTCGGCGCGTTCACCCACTACATGCTCAAGGAAATCTACGAGCAGCCCAACTCGCTTCGGCTCTGCATGAAGGGCCGGCTCGATAAGCGCGAGGGCACCGTTGTGCTCGGCGGGCTCGAAGAATTCTCCAAGGAACTCGTCCGCTCCAAGCGGGTCATCCTGACCGCGCAGGGCACCGCGCTGCACGCCGCCATGATCGGGGAGTACCTGCTCGAAGACTTCGCCAAGATCCCCTGCGAGTGCGAGTACGCAAGCGAGTTCCGTTACCGTAACCCGATCATCGAAGAGGGCAGCGTGGTGCTCGCCGTCAGCCAGTCGGGCGAGACCGCCGATACGCTCGCAGCACTCCGCGAGGCCAAGAGCCGGGGCGCGCTGTCGCTCGGCGTGATCAATGTGGTCGGCTCGACCATCGCGCGCGATACCGATGCCGGCGTGTACCTGCGCGTAGGCCCCGAGATCGGCGTCGCCTCGACCAAGGCCTTTACGGGCCAGGTCATGGTGCTCACCATGATCGCCCTGTTCATGGCTCGCCGGCGCTTCATGAGCCCCGAGGCCTCCGCCCGCGTCATGGCCCAGCTCGAACAGATCCCCGATCTCATCGAGCGCGTGCTCGATACCAACGATCAGATCCGCAAGGTCACCGAGAAGCACGTCGAGCGCGACAACTGGCTCTTCCTCGGCCGGGGTTACAACTACCCGACGGCGCTCGAGGGCGCGCTCAAGCTCAAGGAAATCAGCTACATCCACGCCGAGGGCATGCCCGCAGCCGAGATGAAGCACGGCCCGATCGCCCTGATCGACGACGGCATGCCCGTAGTCTTCATCGCCAACCAAGGCCCGCAATACGACAAGGTGCTCAACAACATCGAGGAAGTCCGCAGCCGCGGCGGGCACGTCATCGCCGTCGCGACCGAGGGCGACAAGCAGATCGAGTCGCTGGCCGAGGACGTGCTGTACGTGCCGGACGTGCCCGAGGCGCTGAGCCCGCTGGTGACCGTGGTGCCGCTGCAACTGATGGCGTACCACGCGGCGTTGCTGCGGGGCCACGATGTGGACAAGCCGAGGAACCTCGCCAAGAGCGTGACGGTGGAGTGAGAACGATCGTCGTCAAGTTTATAGCAGTCATCGGTGCTGTGTGGTTTGCGATACCAGCCCTGCTCGCGTGCTGGATTGCCTTTGATTTGCTAGCGCTTAGATGGCCTACCGCAAGCAATTCGCCTGAGTTTATCTCAGCATCGATGATGAAGTTCTACTTGCTTCGTGGTGTCACCGTCTCGGTGCTACTTCTTATGGTGATGGTTGTTCACGGTATCATTCTCGCAACCAACTGCGGCTCATTGAAGCAGCGTATTGTCGTTACGCTCGTATCAATGGCGGGCACATTCGCCGTTCCGATCGTTGTCGTGTTGTTCGTGCCGACAACCTCGCCAAGTTCAGCGGGGCATATGGGGCTAGTAGTAGTCGCTCCAGTGACACTCATTGTATTCGCGGCGCCGTTGGTTTGTGTTCGCGGTGCGATTGAATACTACCAAGCCCAACGGTCGGTACCCTCGGCGCATGCCACCCGGTAACTGGAACATCTTTTCCCCCAACGCCCGGGTGAAGCCCGAGGCGGCTAATCCGTGGTCTCTTCGTGAGCCTCCGGCGGACTACTTGCCGGATCACCCGGTCTGGTTCGATAGGTCAAAGATGCGCCCTTGGCATGTTCTTGTAGCAGTCCCGCTTGTCGCTGCGGGCGGCGTGGCAGGAGTGATGACGCTGGGAGCGGGTATCCCAACTCTTATCAGCGCTCTCTCTGGAGCTCTTCCGGGGCTCTACATCGCGTCGATTCCGATCTTACGAAGCATCGCCTCCGACACGCGGAAGGAACTCGGCAAAGCCCGCTTCCAGCTCTGTCCGCATTGCGGGTATGACCTGTCTCGGCGGCCGCGCAAGCAGGACCGCTGCCCCGAGTGCGGCAAGCTGGCTCCGAGAAGAGAAGTCTTGCGATACTGGGTTCACTACCTGCACAAGCAGTTCAAGCGAGCCGAGGGCACCTGAACGGATGGACCGCTTGGTGATACGATCACGCGGTGAACGCCATCGACCAACGCGCCCGTGAGAAGCTGCACCCGCTTGAGATGATCTACCGAAGAGCTTGGGGCGTGACCTCGCCGAGGCTCGGCTCGATCCCGTGGTCGCTCAAAGCGCCGCTGCATCCGGAGCTGCCCGACGAGCCGTCGCACTCGCGGAGCGCGTTCTTGAGTATCCGGACCGTGCTGATGGTCGCGATAGTCATGGTTGTGGGGGGCATCGCTCGACGCCTCGGTGCTGACTGGATGCTTGCAGTGGGTGCCGGCATAGTTGCGTTCGTTCTGTTCAGCTTGCCACATGAGCTAAAGCAGTCCGACGATTTGCGAAAGCGCTTGGTGCGTTCGCAGTTTCAGCTATGCCCGTGGTGTGGTCACGATCTGTTCGGCAGGCCGCGTGAAGCGGTTGAGTGCCCGGAGTGCGGCCGATTTGCTCCGCGCCGGGAAGTGGTGCGATTCTGGGCGAGACACTTCCGCACCCAATTCGCCCGATCTCTTGAATCGAGCCGGATGAGCCGAAACTTCGTCCTGACAGTGCCGTGGCAGAACAAGTACGAGCTGCATCAGGAATGACTCAAGCAATTTGCTCGCCCGTTCGGTACTCCTCGTCTCCTGTGCAACGACCGCAGGCTAGTGCCGGGACGGGAACTCTTTCGATATTGGGTGTATTGCTCGCACAGGCTGTGCCTATAGGCTGAAGGCATAAGTTGGGTTACAGGTTCGCTACTACACTGCCGCATGCCCCCTCCCGACGTTCTCATGCGGTGGAGCAACCTGCTGTTCCTGCACTGGCCGGTGCCGGTGGAGGCGGTGCGGGCAGCGGTGCCGAGCGAGCTAGAAATTGACACGTTCGATGGAACTGCGTGGATCGCGCTGGTGCCGTTCTTGATGGAGGACACCAGCTTCCGAGGTGTGCCCAAGCTGCCCGGCATGAGCACGTTCTACGAGTGCAACGTGCGCACGTACGTGCGTGCTCGCAACGCCGATGGCGACGTGGTTTCGGGCGTGTGGTTCTTTAGCCTGGATGCCGAGCACCTGCTGCCCGTGCTGGGCGCACGCTGGATGTGGAGCCTGAACTACCTCCACAGCACGTTCACGGTGACGAGCATGGACGGCGTGAACGATTACGCGCTGCACCGCCGGGCGAATCCGCAGCAGCGCACGCATGTGATGTGGCATCGCGGCGAGGAACTGCCCATCGCCGAGCCCGGTTCGATCGAGCACTTTCTGACCGAGCGGTACTGGCTGTTCAGCAAGCGCCGGGGCCGGATCATGGGGGGACGGGTTTTCCACGAGCCCTGGCCGCTGCGCACAGCGAAGGTCGAGCACCTCGACGACACGCTGATCGCAAGCGCAGGCTTTGAGACTGCGTTCAAGGCTGGCGTCGAACCGATGGCGCTGCACGCGGACACCCTCAAGGTTGACGGCTGGAAGCTCAAGGCGATGAACGCTGTGCGCACGGAGCAGGCATGAACGACGCAGGCCCGATTGTGTTCTTTGACGGCACGTGCGGCATGTGCTCGTGGTCGGTCCGATGGATGCTCAAGCACGACCGCAAGGCCGTGCTCCGCTTTGCGCCGATTCAGGGCGAGACCTACGCCAATCTCGATCACGCGGGCAAGCCCGTGGACATGAGCTCGATGGTGTTTGTGCGTCAGGGCAAGCTTTACACCCGCAGCGAAGCGGTCGCGCAGATGCTGATGGCGATGGGTGGATGGCCCGCGATATTCGGCATCAAACTCTGGGCGGTGCCCAGGCCGATCCGGGACTGGGGCTACCGGATGGTCGCGGCGAACCGGTACAAGATCGCCGGGCGGGTGGAGCGGTGCGAGGTGCCCAATGAAGCCGACCGAGCCCGGATGCTGCCCTGAATAGGCTTCAGGCCGTTCGGTGTGCAAAAACAAACCGCCCCGTTGGCTTTCACCAACGGGGCGAGAAGAGAGGGTGAGTGGTCTGGGTAGCCGTAACGTCGACGGCGGTCGCAACCGATCTTGTTCGGTGCTCTCCTCTTTGACCTCGCCGCCTGGGATGGCTGGGCGAAATCTGTTCTCTCCTCCGATGACCCGGCAGGGTCCACGTCTCTCAGGTGGGACGATAACCCGGCTCGGTGCCTTTGCCAAGAACCTAATCCGTGATTATGCCAATAAAATACAGAAAAATGTAGCGAACCCGACTCATTCCCCATCCAACGCGGATGCGAATCGATCTGAATCATGCCGATAGCCCTCGTAGCGGCCTTTGATCGGGCGATCGGATACGCTCTGGTCGGTTCCGAAACCAGTTTCCAGGAGTTGCTTCCCTATGACGCTCGAAACACCCAAGCCCGCCTCCGCTGATGCAGGCGTCGTCGGACTGGCCGTCATGGGCCAGAACCTCGCCCTGAACATCGCCGACCACGGCTTTTCGGTCGCTGTCCACAACCGCACGACCTCCGTCACCGAGGCCATGCTCGCTGAGCACCCCGCGGGCACCTTTGGACCGGGCTACCGCGGCAAGGGGCCGGGCGGACTGGTCGGGTGCGAGAGCGTGGCGGACTTTGTGAGCGCCCTCAAGCGGCCCAGGGTCGCCATCATCCTGATCAAAGCGGGCAAAGCGACCGACGCGGTGATCGACTCGCTCGCTGAGCACATGGAGCCGGGTGATGTCATCGTCGACGGCGGCAACGCCCACTGGGACGACACCGCCCGCAGGGCCGAGGCACTGGCGGCCAAAGGTCTGCGGTTCATCGGTTCGGGCGTCAGCGGCGGGGAAACCGGCGCCCGGTTCGGGCCGAGCCTGATGCCCGGCGGCGACCGCGAGGCATGGCCCGTGCTCGAACCGATCTGGCAGGCCATCGCCGCCAAGGTCGATGCGCGCACGGGCAAGCCCATCGAGGGCGCCGCACCGGGCAAGACCGTCGATGATGAGAACGCCGAGGCGTGCACAGCGTTCATCGGACCGGGCTCGGCGGGTCACTATGTCAAGATGGTTCACAACGGCATCGAGTACGCCGACATGCAGCTCATCTGCGAGGCGTACGACCTGCTGCGCACCGTGCTCGAGCTGTCGCCCGCTGAGTTGTCGGACGTGTTCAAGGCGTGGGACGACACGGAGCTTGACTCGTTCCTGATCGAGATTACGGCGGACATCCTGGCTCAGGTGGACGCGAAGACGTCCAAGCCCTTCGTTGACATTGTGCTCGATCGCGCCGGTCAGAAGGGCACGGGCAAGTGGACAGCGGTGGCGTCGCTCGACATGGGCGTGCCCGCACCAACGATCGCCGAGGCTGTGTTTGCGCGCGCGATCAGCTCGTTCAAGGACCTGCGCGTCTCGGCCTCTGAAGTGCTCGATGGGCCAGAATCGCCCGAGTTCGATGGCGACCGCGCCCAGTTCGTCGAGGACGTGCGCCAGGCGCTGTACTGCTCGAAGATCTGCGCGTACGCCCAGGGCTTTGGGCTGATGGCCGAGGCTTCCAAAGAGAACAACTGGGACCTTGATTTTGCGGAGATCGCTCAGATTTGGCGCGGCGGGTGCATCATCCGGGCCGGCCTGCTCCACGAGATCACGCTCGCGTACCGCGAACGGGCGGACCTGCCCAACCTGTTGATGGCGCCCGCGTTCGTCGAGGCCGTGGACAACGCCCAGGACGCATGGCGGCGGGTCGTCGCGACGGCGGCGCTGCAGGGCGTGCCCACGCCCGCGTTCTCGAGCGCTCTGGCGTACTACGACTCGCTGCGATCGGCTAGGCTGCCGGCGAGCCTGCTGCAAGCCCAGCGGGATTACTTCGGCGCGCACACTTACGAACGCGTTGACGCGCCGCGCGGCGAGTTCTTCCACCTCGATTGGCCTGCAAAGGAACGCCCCGAAGTGCAGGCCTGATTGGCACGGATGCAAGGGCGGTTTTCTAGGACGTTGAGCGGCGTTGCCTATCGATTGCGCCGCAATCTACGTCCGAGAGTCAAGTCCCACGCCCGGTAAGCCGAAGTTGGGACCATGCCCAAGCCCGCGATCGCACTCAGAACGGTGTCCGCCCACGAGCACGCAGCCGATGCAGGCCAGCCGCTCGCCGAGATGCTGGCTCACGGACCGATCGAGATCGAGAGCGGCAGCGTGCTCCGCTCGAGCCGGCTTGTGCTCAGGCCGCTCCGCGCCAGCGACCGTGAGCAGTGGATCGCCCTTGTGCAATCCAGCCGGGACGACCTTGATCGCTACGCCCCGCTGCACGCGCCCAACGAGAGCGACAGCGAACTGTTCGAGCGCCAGCTCGCGCTGACCGAGCAGGGCGAAGCCACCGGCCGAAACTGGCGTCGGGTGGCCATGCTCGATGGCGGCGAACTCATCGGAGGCTTCAACATCAACGCGATCGAGCGCGGGCTCGACTCCGCCGGCGATGTCAATTGGTGGCTCGGGGTCGAGCATCAGGGGCTGGGTCTGGCGACCGAGGCGGTCGGCGCCGTCGTGGACTACGCGTTTCTTGACATGCCCGCGGGCCTTGGATTGCACAGGCTGACGGCGTCCATCAAGCCCGGCCACGAACGCAGCGCGCGATTGGCAAGCCGAATCGGGTTCGAAGCCATCGATTCGCGGGGCGACACCATGCGGTGCGCGGGCGGCGAGTGGGCCTCGCACGATCTGTACTCCATCCTGCCTGTCTGCGCGTAACCCGCAACCAAGGGTTAGTCGCCACTGCCCGCAGCATCGTCGGGCGTTGGCTGCAATTGCTCGAACAGGTCGGAGCGACCGAACAGCTCGCTGAAGCTTACTGGTGTATCGGTGTACTCGATGGTCATGCCGTCGAGCGGCGCGAGCTGACCGGTGTTGGCGACGCGAAGCCGGCCAGCCGAGAGCAGGTAGTTGAGAATCGCGATGCGAAGGTCGGTGGCGGCCTGGTCCCGAGCGTTCTTCGAGTTGAGCAAGTCAGCCTCGGTATCGAGCCGGCGGTTGGTATCGACCTCGTCGGCCTTGATGCGCTGTTCTTCTTGCCGGCGCTCGTTGATCTCGACCTGACGCTGCGCAAGCTCAAGCCTGAACCGTGCAAGGTCGATTGCCCGCAACCGCTGGCGCACTTCAAGGATGACCTGGTCGCGGTCGCGCTCGTACGCGCGCTCAGAGCGTTGCACGCGGATCTGCGACTCGCGCATGCGCAGGCGTTCGATGCGGCGATCCAGCGGCAGCGAGAGATCGAGGCTCGCCGACAGGTCCGCCTCATCGGGATCGAAGGCAACCCCGCCCTCGTTGGTGTCGGGGTCGGTAGGCAGCCGGGCCGATCCGCCGATGTTGAGTTCAGGCAGCAGTTGGTTGCGCGCGTTGTCGAGCGAGCGCGACGAATCCAGCACGCGGTCGGCACTCGTCTGAAGATCGAGGCGGTAGAGCAGCGCTGATTCGGTGGCCTCGTCGAGCGTGGCCGCTGGCGGATCGAGCAGCACTTGCACGCCCAGCAACTGCAACGGCTCGGTGACGGGAATGCCCAAGCGGATCTTGAATCGATCAAGGCCGAGGGCGTACGACTCGCGGCGCGATGCGAGCGATGATTCGGCTGAGAGCACGCGGTTGGCCGCGTCGTTGACGTCGAACTCGCTGATGCGGCCCGCCTCGTACAGCTCGCGGCGCTGTTGCTCGAACAATCGGAGGCTCGCAAGCTGGCCGATCTGGTTGCGAATCTCTGCGAGCGTTTGCAACAGATCAAAGTAGTCGATCGCGATGGAGACGTAGAACGTGCGCCGGAAACGTTCGTAGTCGCGGGCCGCGTACACGAGGTCGCGTTCGGACTGGATGAGTGATTCCTGGGCGATGTACCCGGCGCCGCGCAGCAGCGGGATGTCGCCGCTCAGCACGAGCTGCGAGGACTGCACGTACTGGCCCTCGACGCTTGATCTGAGTTGCTCGGCGGCGCTCCACACCCAGCGGGCCTCGACGCTGCCGCCGTAGGGAAGCTGCTTGGCCACCCGCATGGTGTTGATGACGCGCAGCGCGCTGTCGAACCGCCCGTCGGAACCGTCGGAATCAAGCGTGAGCGAGGTATCGTTGAACAGGCGTGGGTCGAACAGGTGCCGCTCGATGAGCAGCCGGATCGACGCGATCAGATAGTCCTCCTCGGCGGTGCGGTACTCGCGGGACTGCCGCTGGGCGATGCCAAACGCATCGGCAAGCGAGATGGTTCTGACCTCGGCATCGCTGAGCCCGACGGCTCGTTCGCCGTAGCCCTCCAGCGTGTTGCTCAGGGACCGCGCAACTTCTGCGGGGGTTCGCCCGTCCGGGGCTCGGCCGGTGTAGTCGAGCTCGGCAGCCGAGGGGTTGCGGGTGTCGGGGTTCTTGTCCGTTTTGGCCCCCCGTGAGCGTCTGGTCTCGAAGGGCTGGAGCGTGGGCGAGCGGTTGGAACCGATGGCCACCGCCCGAGATTCGGCGGCTTTGTTGATTTTTTTGTCGATCGCGGCCATCGGATTCGCACAGCCAACCAGCATCGATGCCGCCAGCCAACTGGCCAGCAAAAGCAGTGGGGCACCGAGCACCCGGCGGCCGGGAGCGGCGATTAGGGCGCCCGAGCGGCGATGCGGTGCAAAGAAGCATGGTGGCATGGTCGGCTGGGGTCCAGTTGGGGGCCTGGGGATGGGTCGTGACCGGGCCGCGACTGCGGGCGACAACCGGGCGGCAGGGTATACGACTAAACGCGTGTGACGTTGCCATTTTGAGGGTGCCCACCTAACGTTCAGACTTTCCTCGCAAGTGCCTATCTGAGCGAGAAATGCTGTCGTGTGCGCACGTCGGCTTCTCGCGCACGAACCGCTGGAGTCTTGATGCCCGCAGTCACGTTTGATGGTCGAAGCGTTCTCGTCGATGGCAAGAGGATCTGGATCGTCGGCGGCTCGCTGCACTACGCGCGGGTCCCGCGCGAGCTGTGGGCCCAGCGAATCCACGCAGCCAAACTCGCCGGGCTCAACACCATCGAGACCCCCGTGTTCTGGAACTGCCACGAACCAAGGCCCGGGCATTTCGAGTTCACGGGCGATTACGACCTTCGGCACTTCATCAAGCTCATCCATCAAGCCGGCTTGCGATGCATCCTGCGCATGGGCCCGTTCATCGGCAGCTCATGGGACCTGGGCGGCATCCCGGCCTGGCTCCAGCTCACGCCCGGCGTGGAACTGCGAACCGCTAACGCGCCGTTCCTCGAAGCCACCAGCAAGTTCATCTCTGCCGTCGCCGGTCAGGTCAAAGACTTGCAGGCCGTCAGCTCGGGCGGCGGACCGATCGTACTGATTCAGAACGAGCATCACTGGACGTGCGGCAAGCCCGAGCTGGCCAAACGCTACCTTGGCGAGATCAGCCGGTACTTCCGAGAGTCGGGCCTGACCGTGCCCGTCATCAACATCAACAACCTGTGGCAGAGCATCGAGGGCGAGATCGAAGCATGGAGCGGCAGCGAGGACATGCTCGCGATCATGCGGCAGCTCGGCAAGGTCGCCCCCAAGCACCCGCGTCTGGTCGCCGACCTCCGCATCGGTCAGCCCGATCTGTGGAACCGGGCACGGCCCGACCCGATCGAGCCGGGCGCCGTCACGCGGACCATGGCCGAGGTGCTCGCTGGCGGCGGGCAGTTCGTCGTGACCCCCTTCTGCGGCGGGACCAACTTCGAGTTCTTCGGCGGGCGCGCACCCTTCGATGGCCGATCGTTCGTCACCACCTCGAACGATCAGGGCGCCCCGCTGACCGAAGGCGGCACCACGGGCGACCGTTTCTCGGCGGTGCGCCGCGTCGCTTCGTTCGCCAACGGCTTTGCCCGCGTGCTCGCCAATGCCGACCCTGAAAACGCGCACGTCGTCTCGCGACCCAGTCCCTCGACGGGCGCGGTGGTGCACCTCAGCGGTTCGCAGGGCAGCGTCGCGTTCGTGTTCCACGCCGAGGCCAAGAAGGGCATGTGGAACGACGCCGAGCTGCTCATGCCCGACGGCCAGCCGTTGCTCGTGCCCGCTGGCAAGTGCCCGGTCTCGTGGGTGCTGATGAACACCCACCTCAACGGCCGGTCAAGGCTCGATTACTCCACGTTCAGCGTGGTCGCTGGTCAGGGCGAGATGCTGCTGGTCGTGGGGCCGGAGGGCTCGTGGGGCACGATCTCGGTGAACAGCTCGCCGATTGATCTGCAAGCACCCGCCGCCAAAGAAAAACTGCCCGCGGTCCTTCGCCACGAGGGCGTGACCGTGGTGCTCTGCAACGAGGCCCAGTTCGAGCGTACCTACCCGTTCGGCGACAAGGTGTACGTCCACGTGCACGGCGTGAATGCCGAGGGCGAGCCGATCGCTGCGAGCAAGGATGCCGTGTGCATCGAGCCCGGCGGCACCATCACCAAGCTCAAACGCAAGCTGCCCGCTGCGGCACCCAAGGTCGAACTCAGCGAGTGGAAGGCCGCCAACGCGTTGCCGCACGTCACCGGCGAGAGTCCGCGCTTCGCACGCATCAAGGGGCCGGCGACGCTCACCGAACTCGGCGCTGCCTACGGCTACGGCTGGTACCGGCTGGCCTTCAAAAACCCTGCCGCCAAACGGCCCAAGCTCATGGCCCCGCACTCGGGCGATCGCCTCACCGGGTACCTCGATGGCGAGCCCGTCGGCATCTCGGGCCACGGCCCCGGCGCCGACGACGGGCTGACCGTGCCGTTCAAGAAGACCTCGACCAATCTCGTCCTTTTGGTTGACAACCTGGGTCGGTACTCGAGCGGCGCGCACCTGGGCGACCGCAAGGGGCTGTACGGGCATCTGTACGAACGCGGAGCGTTCAAGGCCGGCCGCATGAGCCTTGTAGAAGAAGCCCCGCTTGATTTGCTCGCGGGCTACGAGCCCATGTGGGAGACGCGCGAGGGCGACGTGACCCATCCGCTGCGTGCGACGTGGAGCTTCGTGCACCGCAAGAAGTCCCCGCTTGTCCTCACCGTCAACGAGTTCATCGCCCCAGCGGTGCTCATTCTCAACGGCAAGATCATCCGCGTGTTCGATCGCTCAGGCTTTGATCGAATCGTGCTGGACCAGGAAGAACTCAACCGCGGCAACAACACGCTGCAAATCGCGTTCGCTGCGGACACGATCGCCGAGGACCAGGTCAAGGACGCTCTCTCGCAGTTGTCGGCCTCGATGACCATCGACGAGGGCACCAACGCGATCAGCGAGAAGGCCGACTGGGCGTTTGCCAAGTGGGAGCCGCCAGCGCCAACCGCGTTCAAGACCGAGTCCAAGGCGCAGGCCGAGATAAAAGAGCTTCCGGGAACGCCCGTGTGGTGGCGCACCAAGTTCGCAGCGCCCGAAACATCGCGGGCGATGTTCATCGATCTCACCGGCATGACCAAGGGGCAGATACTGCTCAACGGGCACAACGTGGGACGTTACTGGGTCGCGACCGCCGACGGCACAGCCGTCCCGCCGCAAACCCTCTACTACCTGCCCGAGCCGTGGCTCGACCGCGCCAAGCCCAACGAGCTCACGCTCTTCGATGAGCACGGCGGCAGCCCGTCCAAGATCAAAGTGGTGTTCGGCGATCACCCGCTCGGCGTTCGCTGATCCAAGCAAGATCCAAGCAAGGAGCGTGCTGAGCCCGGGACTGCCCGGCGAGTCTTGGTATCCAGGCTTGGCAGTATCAAGGCTTGGCAGTATCAGGGCTCAGCGGCATCAGGGCTCGGCGACTTGCAAGCGCTGCCGTTGCCAGGTCTCAAGCTCCGTCTTGAGCTTGGTAATCTCCGCTTCCAGCTCGGCCCTGCGCTCGGGCTCGGCGGTTTGCAGCGCCTCGGCGGTGATGCCGATTCGCACCTCGAGCAACGCCATCCGCTCATCGATCAGTTCCGCGCGGATGCGCGCCGGGTCGCGGATCTGGCCCGTCTGCGGGTCGATCTCGATGCCGTTCTGAAAGACACGCACCTGCATGTTGGCCATGTTGGGATTGATGCCCGCGGCCCGGCGCACGCCCGTGTAGCTCGAAAGATCGCGCACGCTGCCGCCCAGCGTGGCACGCGCCGGCTCGGGCGGTCGGCCCGCCCACATCGAGCGGGTGTCGGTACGGGCATCGATCGTCGGTTCGGCGCCGTCACTCATGCCGAGGCGATCGAGCCACATCCGCCACGCGATCAGCAGGTCGGTGACCCTGAGCGGCGCCGCGCTGCCAAGCATGCGGTAATCACCCAGCACGGGTGCCACTTCAAGTTCTTCGCCGTCGCGCACGATTGTCAGCGGCAGCGTCTCGCCGGGCGCGCGAGAGATTATCGCAAACCGCAGGTCGCTTTGACCGCCGATCCGCTGGCCATCCACCGCGACCACCACGTCTTGCGGCTGGAGAACACGGGCCGCGTCGAACCCATCGATAGCGCGTGAGATGGCAGCGCCCATGACCTCACGCTGCAGGTCGAACTGCACACCAAGTCCCGCGCGCGGCTCGCGCTGGAACATCGTCAGCGCGATGCCCTCGAGCCGCTCGCGCTGCTCGAACGACAGACCGTCGCCAGCGAGCACATCGGCGAGGGCCGCTCGGTCGAAGTCCTCCATGCTGCTCAATGACGACGTGGCGATCTTCCGCTGGGCGTAGTCGTCGGAGTCCAGCTTGTCGACCAGCGCCCGCACGGTCGCGTCCCGCTCGGTTTGAGCCGCAGCGAGCGGGGAGAACAGGGCGATCGAGACGGCCGCAGCGAGCAGTATCCGTGGATGGGCCATGCCACCAGTGTTCATCATTTGGCGTTGCGAATCAAGAGCCATCCGCCAAGCACGCGAATAGGGCCTCCAGGACGGGGTCAGTCTCGGGCCAAAACCGCAATTTCTTCCCGCCGATCGATCAGCCAGCGGGCCTTGCGGGTCACCATCGCCAGCAGGTCCGTACTCGCTTGCGATGGCCCGGCGGGCAGCGCCAGCTCGGCTCCCTGGGCCAGCAGCGACTGGGCCATCAAGGCCGCGATCCCTCGCGACGGCCCCTCGGCCAGCCTGAACCGCCTCGCCAGCACGCCCCAGCCCGACTTGTGCCAGCGGTACCCCGCAAAGAAAGCTCCCAATCGGTCGAGGTCTGTCTCGGTCGGCCAGCCGCTCGCAGGCCCGCCAGTGGTGCGGGTGGCGAATTGCACGCCGCCGCTCGCCAACTCCGCAGCGACCGGCGCAAGGCCCAACTCGTCGAAGTCGAGCATCGCCTTCACGCCGCCCTTCGGATCGAACAGCACGTTGCCCCGGTGCCAGTCGCCGTGGACCATCTGCACCGGCCACTGCTCGAACCCCAGCGACCCAAGCTCGCTCCACGCAGCCTCGTACAGATCCGCGGCTGCCTTTCCTGCTGCCGAGTGCGCGCGCATCGCCTCGGCGAGCGCCGGTACAAACGCTGCGTGCGAATCGAGCGCAACTGGCACAGCGAGCTTGCGCAGCGCCGCGTGCAGCCTCGCCATCGCCCGGCCCGAAGTCCCGGCTTGCTCCGCGCTCTCATCAAACCGGTCGCCTTCGATCCACGGCGCGAGGTCGTACACCCACTCGCCGAGGACGACGAACGCCGCGCCGTCGCGTGCAGCCACCGGCGGCGCGACAGGCAGCTCCGCAGCTTCCAACTGAGCGACCACCTCGTGGCACGCTCTCAGCCTCTCGCGTTTGATGGCGGGCCTGCGCTTGAGCAGCAGCGAGCCGTGCGCGGTGTCGAGCCTCGCGGCTTGGCCGCCGGGCAGTGCACGCACCGCCTTGATCGCAGCGAGTTCGTAGCGTGAAGCCACAACCGTCGCTTCGCCGACCGAGACGCCCTGCTTCGTGCTAGCTGGCGAAGCGGCGGGGCGGGGCTTTGATGCGGCTGAGCTGATGGCCGGCCTCACTCGACGTTCTGGACCTGTTCCTTGATCCGGTCGATCACGCCTTTGACCTCCACGATCAGCCGTGAAATCTGCTCATCGGGGCTCTTGCTCGCTATCGTGTTCGCCTCTCGCAGCATCTCCTGAGCCAGAAAGTCCAGCGTGCGGCCAACGGGCTGGCCATCGCCGTTGGAGATCAGATCGGTGAACTGGTCGATGTGTCCTCGGAGGCGCGAGACCTCCTCGGCGATGTCCGTCTTCTCGGCGTGGATCGCCAGCTCGCGGATCATGTCCGCGGGTTCGAGCTTCAACTGCGCCTCGATCATCATCTGCTTGATGCGCTCGCGGAGCCGACGCTCGTACTGCGTGACGACGGTGGGCGCGAGCTTTTGGATTTTGACGAGGCGTTCGCTGATCGCGTCGCGGTGCGATTCCAGTTCTTCCACCAGCAGCGAGCCCTCGCGGCGTCGCATCGACAGCAGGTGCTCGCACGCGGTCTCGGTGAGCTGGCTCAGCACGCCGCGCGCACGCTGCAACCGGGCCTCCTCATCGACCCGGTGCTGAAGCACGCCCGGCAGCTCGAGCAGCGTGCCCACGTCGATCGTCAGTTCGCCCTTGGCCACCGCTCCGACCTTGCGGAGCTGCTCGACGTAGCGGTCCAGCGCGTGGTGGTTGATGTCCATCGCCGCCGACGCCGAGGTGTCGGTCGAACTCGCCGTCAGCGTGACCGTGCCCCGCGTGATCCGCCGGCGAAGGGCGCTCTCAAGCTCGGCCTCGAGCACCTGAAGATGCTCGGGCAGCCGGATCGAGGCCTTAAAGTACTTGTTGTTCAGCGACCGCAGCTCGACCGAGAAGTGAACGCCCTCTTGAGATGCGGAGGCTTCGCCGAAGCCGGTCATGCTACGAATCACGCGATAATCCTCAGCCAGTGGAAACCCGGAGCGAAGCACCCCAGAACGGGCAGTCTACCGCGCACGCCGATAGCGGGCACGGCCTAGCAGTCATCGTCTTGATGAGAAGGCCTCGCCAGCCGATGGGCTTAGAACCCGGGCGGCGGGGCGGCCGGCTCGGTCGCCGGATCGGTCGCCGGATCAGTCGCCGGCTCGCCTGCCGGTTCTGTCGCGGGGTCGGCCACGGGGTCTTGGGCCGGTGGAGTCTCAGCCGGGACCGTCTCAGCGGGTGGCTCGTCCGCCGAAGGCTCGACCACGCCAGCGGGCGTCTCAGCCGGCAGCTCAGCCGTGGGCACGGCCTCGCCCTCAGCGCCCTCGGGGGCGGAAGCCTCAGTCGTGGTCGGAGCCACGAAGTTGGGATCGGGCCGGGTGGCGAACACAAGGCCCACCGCCAGGCACAGCCAGAGCACAAACACCGTGACCGTCGCGATGGTCAGCGCGTCGCCGGTCTTGGCACCGAAGGTGGTCTCGCCCGAGCCGCCTGCGCCGAAAGCCCCGCCGAGCCCGCCGCCCTGCGGGCGTTGGATCAGCACCACAAGAATGAGCACGATCGAGATCAGCAGAAACAGGCCGATCATGAGACCGGGAATCCATGCTGCCATTGCCAACGTCGCCATGCTCATCAGACGCTCCGTGCTCCGCCGAACTCACTGTCTGGGGCCAAATCAGTCAGGCCGAATCAGCTCGTTCGGATTGCTCTCGCCGTTCTTGCTTTCCCGCCTGGAACAGGCCCAAAGCCAGCCGATCGACCGCCAGCCTCGCGGGCCACGACTCTAGGCGCACCCCGCCAGCCTGCGGGCCTCGCCTCAGCCCGCCGCGGCCACGATCGCCGCAAAGTCCGCTGCCTTCAGGCTCGCCCCGCCGATCAGCCCGCCGTCGATGTCCGGCTGGCCGAACAGCTCCTCTGCGTTGGCTGGCTTGACCGACCCGCCGTACTGGATACGCAGCCCCTGGGCCACCTGGCCATCAAACAGCACGCCCGCGACCATCGCCCGAATCGCCTTATGGGCGTCCTGAGCGTCCTGGGCGCTGGCGGTCTTGCCCGTGCCGATCGCCCAGACCGGCTCGTACGCAACCGTCACCCGGCTCATCTGCTCGGCGCTCACCCCGGCCAATCCAAGAGCCAGCTGGCCCGCGTTGATCGCGTCCGTCTGGCTGCGCTCGCGCTGTTCGAGCGTCTCGCCCACGCACAGCACGACCTCCAGCCCGGCTTCGAGCCCAGCGAGCACCTTGGCGTTGATCAGGCTGTCGGCTTCGCCGATGACGTGCCGGCGTTCCGAGTGGCCCACCAGCAGCGTGCCCACGCCGCAGTCGGCGAGCATCGCCAGCGACACCTCGCCCGTGAACGCCCCGTCCGGCTGGTGGTAGCCGTCCTGCGCCCCGAGCCGAACCGCCGAGCCCGTCAGCGCCTCCGCAGCAAGTGCCAGATACGGGAACGGCACAAAGACCGTGACCTCGGCCTTCGTGCCCTTGCAGCTTGCCGCGACCTCAGCCGCGAGTGAGCGAGCCGAGGCTGCGTTGGTGTTCATCTTCCAGTTGCCGCCGACGGTGGGTGTGCGCATGGGG